>CAYUTG010000029.1:0-22100 GCA_964447555.1 uncultured Marinobacter sp. | reverse complement strand
GAGGGGTCACCATCAATGGATTGCAGGTTGCCGTTCTGGTCGAAGCGTGCGGTATAAGGTGTAACATCTGTGCCGGCGACCATTTCACCATCAATCTGTAAGTAAACAGACCACTCACTGATGCCCACACCGCTGCCCGGAGACGGCTCTTTGACATAGAACTGGGTCATTTCGTGAGAATTACCCAGGCTGTCATACACCGTAGTCGAGGTAGCGTGATTATAGGTTCGCTGATCCTGTGGATTGAATTCGTTGGCAATACGGATTGGCGAAGCGTTGAACGCGGTTTCGAAATCACCGTCAGCCGGGTCATCCACACCAGCCACTACACGGTCCGCCGTCGCATTCACCTCACCAAGCACCGTTCCTGCGGTTTCACCGCCATCGGTCAGGCTGCCATCATTATCGAATGAAAATGCCAGAGTTTCGCCCTGATTGTGAATCACCCGAAGCACATCGGTGCCTGAACCGTCGTCGACCATGGTCGCGGAAATCGCGGTTTCACTCGAGTTATTGATGGAGTCAACCAGATCCTGAAGCGAGGTTATGTTACTGGTGTCCAGCGCCAGCGGTGAGCCATTAATACTGAGGCTGAAGGCAAAGTTGGTCGGCCCCGCAGCCGTGATATAGGCATCATCAATCCGGTTTGCCCCGCTGAAGGTTGCAGTGGTTGTCGCCGAAGCACTCAGGCCTGGCGCATCGTTAATGGCGGCGGCTGCCTCCCGTGCACTCGCGGTATTGCTGATGCTGACATTGTAGTCCGGCGTGCCGTCCCGGTACGACACGTTAAACGAGCTGTTCCGTATGTTTGCAACACCGAGTGGCCCGATATCCCGCACCCGGGTTTCCAGTACAGACTGGCGGGAATCAAGGTTAAGATCGGACACCAGATTCGTGGTGCGCCGGGGTGCCAGATTGTCTGTCTCAATCTGAAGGTCACCACGGATACCCGACAGGTTGCCGTCTTCATCTGCGGTGTACCCCTGCACCCGCATATTCTGGTTATTAACCACATATCCTTCTTTATCTATGGCGAACTGGCCGGCCCGGGAGTAACGGATTTCACCGCCACTATTCAGAATAAAGAAGCCGTCGCCACTGATGGCCATATCCAGCCCACTGTCCGTGAAGCTGATGTTGCCCTGGCCAAATGACTGTTTCACATCCTGTACCCGCACACCATCACCAATCGGATTGGTGCCCGCGCTCAAGAAGCCACTGGCGTATAAATCACCAAACTGAACTTTACTGCCTTTGAACCCCACGGTACTCGCGTTGGCGATGTTGTTACCGGTGACGTCCAGATCCACCGATGCAGCCCGAAGGCCACTGAGCCCTGTATTAAATGCCATAATTTACCCCTTGGTCTGACACCGGTATCAGTTAATCTGTTTGACATCAGACAGCGCAATGGAACCCATGCCCGCCAGATTCAGTGTTACCGAGCCGTTCTGGCCCAGCGACACGCTGTCTACATTCGCGCTGACCATGGTTGGTAACTGCACGGTTCCCCCCGGATACGACGCTTCAGCAGCTATTTTGTAGGAGCCGGGCGGCAATGCATTGCCGTTACCATCCTGGCCATCCCAACTGAAGGATTTCATTCCCACCGGGCTACTCCCCAAATCGATCTGACGCACCAGCTCACCACTCTGATTCTGGATAGACAGCCTGAGCCCGCCAGTAGAGGCCGGAACCTCAATAGACCCCTTAACTTCACCCTCGGCCCCCAGAACGCCAATATCAGAGGGCGCCATCACGGTTTTGCCAACCATGGCAGAGGCCTGCAGCGCCTGCGTAGACCGGAACTGGCCAACCACGTCATTCACCGTGCTGGACAGCTTTTGCATTTCTTCCAGAGAGCTGAACTGGGCCAACTGTGAAATAAACTCACCGTTATCCTGCGGCTCCAGCGGGTTCTGATTTTTGAGCTGAGCCAGCATCAGATCCATAAATTCATTTTTTCCCAGCTCACTGCTGCCCTGGCCATTTGTCTGGCTGGCCCGGTACTGGCTGAGAACGTCTGCAGCGCCAGTGGTATTAGTTACACTCATTGCCTGCCCCTCGCTGTGTTACTGCTGACCCAGAGTCAGTATTCGCTGCATCATGGATTTTGCGGTATTCATAATGTCCACATTCATCTGAAAACTTCTGGACGACGACATCATGTCAGCCATCTCCTCAACGACATTCACGTTCGGATAAAACACATAGCCGTCCTCATTTGCCGCCGGGTGGTTCGGCTCATAGCGCATTTGCAATTCGGCATCACTTTCCACGACACCTTCAACCCGCACACCAGCACCGGGGCCATCGCTGCTCTGAAAGCCAGCATCCCGGGTGTCAGGGTTCAGCATGGATTGCTGAATGGCTGCAAAAACCGGCTTTCTGGCCCGGTAAGTGGTGTCTGTGCTGGAACTCGCCGTCTCAGCATTGGCAATGTTCGAAGCCGTGGTGTTCAGCCGCAGTGACTGTGCGGTCATGCCCGAACCGGCAATATCAAAAATGTTACCCAGTGACATGAAATTTCTCCTCGCTCATCAGCGTGCTGCGGCTTACTCGCCTTTCAGGGCCTTGGTAAGCCCTGCAAACTTACTACTCAGAAACTGGAAGCTGGCTTGATAGTCCATGGCATTACGCATAAACCTGGCCTGTTCCTGCTGGGCATCCACCGTATTTCCGTCTACCGAAGGCTGATAGGGCGTGCGGTACAATAAATCCGCATCCGACCCGCCAGCGAAGGTGTCCATGTGCGCCTTGTCTGTCGTCTCCATCGTGAAACCGGCCACATCCTGCTGAGCGCGCTGCATCATCGCCTGAAAATCAACATCCCGGGCTTTAAACCCCGGTGTATCAGCGTTAGCCAGATTGTTTGCCAGCACCTCGGCTCGCTTTACCCGGGCCTCCAGTGCGTACTGGTGTACTCCCAGCGCCTTATCGAATGAAATTGCCATACTGCCTCCTGAAACCGCGCACACTGCCGACAGGCTTTGCCGGTGATGCTTTCTGATTAATCTAAAGCAAAGCGAATGCCAGAATTGGAAAGGCTCCAGAATCAGCGCTGTCAGACGGGTTCAGTCAGGAAGGCGGGCAGAGGGAGGTGGAGAGATGAAGTGGTCAGGAAAGCAAAAAGCGGCAAGCTGTTTCCCCCGGACCCTGCCGGGGGAACCGTTACAACCTATTCCGGCCAGTTTCTGACAAAGTCGCTGACATCCGGGCGAGGGACCGCCGGCTTTTCTGAAACGACCGTGCCCACATAGAGAAACGCCACCACAGACTCGCCTTCCGCAAGCCCAAGCCCACGATGAACAGCCGGGTGGTAAGCAGGACTGCCGGTACGCCACATCACACCGTACCCCGCCTCCTGCAGGGCCAGACCAAGAAAACTGACCCCAACGCCGGCCGACAGAACCTGCTCAACCTCTGGCACCTTCGGGTGCGGCCTGGGTGAGGCAATACCCACGATAACCATCGGTGCGCGCAGCGGCGCTCTGCGTAGCCTGGCTATCTGCCGGTCATCGCTGTTGTTCGGGCACGTGGATGCAAACAATTCGCCCAAGGCGTTCAGACCCTCACCCTGAACAACCAGATAGCGCCAGGGCCGCAACAGTGCATGATCCGGCGTTCTTGCGGCGCAGGCAAAAGCCCTGCTCAGGGTCTGGTCATCGGGAACCGGGGCTCCAAGCTTTGGTTCCGAGGCCCTGTTGAGCAAAAATTCACTGACAGTGGTCATATTCTCTCGCTGTAAACTATTCAGACTATAATCAGGAAGTCGTTAAATGATTTTCGTGAATTGTGGGTTATACGTAATACTGTTAACCTTTAGTCGTAGTTGATCTGCCAGAATTATAATGAACCGGCGTCAACCACCATGACCAACCAGTACGCCGCTGGCAACTTCCGGCTGTACTTTACAAGAATCTGCCCTGGATATGATGAGCGCACCCGCAGACCTCCGTAACGCCAGTAACAGCGTTAGTAAAGCTATGGCCGCTGATTACCAGAACAGCCCCGTGGCCATACCACCAATGCCCGACTATAACGGCCGGATACTTGCCTATGCGGCAACCGCCGCTATTGTCGTTTCCGGCGTATTACAGGGCGTATTCAACCAGCAGTTATTGTGGCTTGTGGCCGGCGCGCTTACCTGGCCGCATATCGCTCATCTGGTAACCCGGAAAACGTTTCTGAGCCAGTCTGCCCGCATCCGGCAAAAAATGCTTATGGTTGATTGTATCATTGGCGGCGCGTTTATTGGCGGTGTCGGCCTGGTTGCCATCCCGTCGGTATCCGTTGTGCTTATGCTGATGTTCAGTTGCCTGATCGTCGGAGGCATTCGCCAATGGGTGCTTGGCACGTTTCTGGCGGCGGCGGCAACAGCGGCCATGGTTGCCATCGCTGGTACCGCTCAGTCACTTCAGGTCCCGCTGCTGACCAGCATAGTAGCCATTGCCTCCACGGGGCTTTACATCTGTGTAACGGCGTTTTACTCCCACCAGCAGGCACGGGCCTTAATGCTGGCGAAAACCCAGATTCAGAACCAGCGTGAGCAATCTATTGCACTTTCACACAAGCTATCCAAATACCTGTCTCCCCAGGTGTGGCAGTCCATTTTTACCGGTGAGCGGGATGTAAGGCTTGAGACCCAGCGCAAGAAACTGGCCATCTTCTTTTCAGACATCAAAGGTTTCACGGAACTGTCTGAGGAGATGGAACCGGAAGCGCTCACCGAGCTGCTCAACCACTACTTCAATGGTATGTCTGAGGTGGCGCTGAAATACGGTGGCACCATCGATAAATTTGTTGGTGATTCCATCATGGTATTTTTTGGCGACCCCACCAGTCGGGGCCAGCGTGAGGATGCCTTTGCCTGCGTGTCCATGGCCATTGAAATGCGGAAACACATGAAAATCATGCGCCAGAAATGGCGCAGCCAGGGTATAAAAACACCGCTGGAAATTCGCATGGGAATCAGCACAGGCTACACCACCGTAGGCAACTTTGGTGCCGAAAACCGGATGGACTACACCATTATTGGCAAAGAAGTGAACCTGGCCAGCCGCCTTGAATCTCTCGCCGAGCCAGGGGAAATTCTCGTTTCCTATGAAACCTTTGCCCTCATAAAAGACAAGATTATGTGTCGGGACAAGGGCGAGATCACGGTTAAGGGTTTTGGGAAACCTGTAGCAATATACGAAGTGGTCGATTTCCGCCGGGACATGGGCCCGAACCGCAGTTTTCTTGAGCACGAACACAGCGGGTTTGCCATGTACCTGGATTCAGACAAAGTAACAGAGAAAGAACGTGAGTCCATTCTGACCGCGCTTGAGGATGCCGCCGACCGGCTTCGTCGGGAAGAAGACGTCTCCCCGGAATAACCTCCCCGAAAGGTTCGCTTTACTGGCGAACCAGCCGCTGCCCTGCTCCCCGCCCTGGTTCGGTACTCCGCCAGGGATTGATATCCAGCCCGCCCCGGCGGGTGTAGCGTGCGCAAACCAACAGTTCTTCTGGCTGACACCGGCTCATCAGATCAGTGAAAACCGTTTCCACACAGTGCTCATGAAAGTCCTGCTTCTGACGAAAGCTCACGATGTACCGCAGCAACCCGGCACGATCAATAGCTGGCCCGGTGTACTCAATCATGATCGTGGCCCAGTCTGGCTGCCCCGTTACCGGGCAGTTACTCTTCAGCAGGTGCGAGCACAGGCGCTCTGTTACCGTATTGCCGCCTGAACTCAGAGAGTCCGGAGCATACTCATAGACAACATCATTAACCGGCTCATTATCAATGAGTTCGTAATCCGAAGGCCGCCCGATGGCCTCGCCACCCGATTCATCAACACTGCGCATGCGAACCGTTACTGTTGCGCCACACAGACTGGACAGATCACGGGCTATGGTTTCTGCCACCTGCTCTTCAGTGGAAAAAACACTCTGGTTAAATGAGTTCAGATAGAGCTTGAGCGATTTGGACTCAATAATGGCTGGCGAAGCCGACGGGAAATGAAGTTCGGCCCAGGCGACCTGAGGCACGCCGCCCTGGCGTAACCAGGAGATTTCCCAGGCTTGCCAGACATCTTCACCGAACCATGGCCAACGACCATCTTCCAGCCCTATCCTGTGCCGGTTCTCAGCTCTGGCGACGGGAAACAACAGGTCCGGGCTGTAGTGCTCCGGATATTCACTGGCTTTGCCCAGCGGCGCATTATGTAAGGCCATACAGAGTCCTGAAATCAGCTACGAATACCTTTCCCGCGTGCCAGCAGCTTTAGCGCAATCACTGTCATCGCAAAAATGAACAAGATAATCATCCCAAGAGAAATAAAGGGATTAACATCGGAAACACCCAGAATGCCATAACGGAACCCATTGACCATGTAGAGTATAGGGTTCAGAAGCGACACGCTTTGCCAGAAATCAGGCAACATATCAATGCTATAGAAGACGCCGCCAAGATAAGTAAGCGGAGTCAGCACAAAGGTTGGAACAATGGAAATGTCATCAAACTTGGTCGCCAGCATGGCGTTGATGAACCCCCCCAGAGAAAACAGGGCAGAGGTGAGAACAACCGTTATAACCATCATTGGCAGGTTGTGAATCGACAAGTCTGTGAACCCCAGGGAGAGGAGCGTCACAATCAGCCCGACACCCAGCCCGCGGGCCATACCACCACAGACAAACCCTCCTAAAACAACCCAGTTTGGCACCGGAGAAACCAGCAGTTCCTCGACGCTGCGCTGGAATTTCATCGAGAAGAAAGACGACACCACGTTCGCATAGGAACTGGTAATGACTGCCATCATAATAAGGCCAGGCACAATAAAAGCCATGTAATCCAGGCCGCCCATCTGACCAATACGTGAGCCAATCAGGTTGCCAAAAATAATAAAGTAGAGCGTCATGGTTACGGCAGGGGGTAACAAGGTCTGAGGCCAGATTCTGGTAAAACGGCGCACTTCCCGTGTTGCGAGCGTACGGAACGCGGTCATCAATGCCTGTGTTCTCACGCCAGAGCCTCCTGGGTTTCCGGATACCCTGTGGCGTTTTCTTCCACCATTCGGATAAATAACTCTTCCAGCCGATTGGCTTTTGTTCTCATGCTGACAACGTTTATGCCCTGCGCTTCAAGCTGAATAAACACCTGATTCAGGCTCTGGCCCTTTTCCACATCAATCTCCAGCGTACCCTCACTATCCAGGCTCGCCTTGAATCCATCCAGCGTTGGCACCCTGGTCAGCGGGGGATCCGTATCCAGTACGAAGGTTTCTACCCGCAGTTGTTGCAGCAATTCCCGTTTGCTGGTGTTCCGCAGAATTTTACCGTGATCAATAATCGCGATATTACGGCAGAGAGCTTCTGCTTCCTCAAGGTAGTGGGTAGTCAGAATTATGGTGGTACCCTGCCGGTTGAGTTCCTCAAGGAACTCCCACATAGAGCGCCTTAACTCAATATCAACACCGGCGGTCGGTTCATCAAGGATCAACAGTTTTGGCTCATGAACCAGCGCGCGAACAATCATCAGGCGGCGCTTCATCCCCCCGGACAACATGCGGGCCGGCGTATCGCGCTTCTCCCACAAACCCAGCTTCTTCAGGTATTTCTCTGCCGAGACCGATGCCTCTTTATAGGGAATTCCGTAATAACCAGCCTGGGTGACAACTATGTCAAACACCTTCTCAAACTGGTTGAAGTTGAACTCCTGAGGAACAACGCCCAGATTAAGCTTGGCTTTGGAGAGATGGGTGTCTGTGTCGTACCCGAACACCCGCACCTGACCTGAGGTTTTATTAACAAGCGAGCAAACGATCCCCAGAATGGTCGATTTTCCGGCACCATTGGGGCCCAGCAGTGCGAAAAAATCCCCTTCCGCGACCGACAGATCAACTCCTTTGAGAGCACGGAACCCATTACCGTAGCTTTTTGTGAGCTCTCGTATTTCCAGTGCATTGGTCATAAATAATACCGATTCCAAAAAATTGCCGGCGATTGCGAAAAAGCACGCCGCAACCCCGAACCCGGAATGCTATTGATTGTGGCGACCCCGCCAATTTCAAGACACGACGAAAACAACCGGGGTACCGTATCGGCATGCCCTAAAGCTGCAAACTGCGACAGGAATCCCGATATCCGGAAAGTCCCGCCCTTATAATGCGGTTACAACAACTTACAAAACGCCTGCCTGACAATACCGGGCCGGCTGAAACCAAGGGACTGTGCGATACATCATGAGAGCCGTTCACTCGCTTCGACTGTCACTTCTTCTGATTACCACACTCGCTGTTTCCGGATGCTTTGACGGGGATGGCTCCAACGGAGATGGCACCTACACCGGGCGTCTTAACTATCATGGTTTCAGTGGCCTCAGCTACACAACCGCCAGCCAGACAGGCACCACAAACCAGTGGGGCGAGTTCCGTTATTATCCGGGAGAGACGCTGAGTTTCAAGGTTGGCAACCTGTTCATTGCCGATGACATTCCGGCTCAGGAGTTCGTCACCCCACTGGAGTTCTTTGCCAACCTGAGAGCCGCTCTGAAAAATCCGTCAGTCAATGATCAGGGCCTGACCACACACACTATTACCGAGCAACAATTGCTGGACGATGTGCCACTGAACAATATTGTCCGCTTTCTTATGTCGCTGAACTGGACCGAAGGTGTGCGCGAGGGGGAAGGCATTGATATACGGCCAAGGGTAATCCGGCAACTGAACGCCAGGCTGCCTGACCTTACAGGGCCTATCGATTTCAGCACAAGCACGGTGGATTTCACTGCCGCAGACTCTCCGGCTAATCAGCTGTTGGCGTCCATCTGCTTTTATCCCGCTGATGATGAACTCTGCGAAGAGCCTCCCACTCAGGCAGATATAGATGCTGCACCTATACGCCCGGAGAATGAAGACGACTGGGATCCGGAAGTTGAATATCAGCAGGACCTGGAAGCAAAACGAGACCGCATTATTGATTCAGTGCGTTCCATGGATGATATTGACGCGGACGATGCCCGAACCTATATGACCAGAGAACTCAAGGGTATCAGCACGCTGATCGCAAATCGCTATTACCTTTCCCCTCACGAAGTTCACCATCCGGCCAGCGACAAGTCGATAAAAACCGTAAAAATTCTTCGCATTGGCGGAAGCCCGCAACTGGCAGAAATTTCTGAACCTATCAGCACCCGCCCTGACAATGTCGCTGTTAACGCAACAGACCGGCAGGCAGCCGAAGTAGAGTATTACCTGCGCAGGGGCACACCTCAGGGAGAGTCAGAGTTAGTCATGAGCTTTCGCCCTGAACATACCTATCGCTGGGTACAAAAATCTCTGAGAGTTATTATCGACTGATTAACCGGGTCAGATTCCAGCGGGATTCCGCGCCGGTTACATCGTAGCTGGACGGGTCAAGATCACTGGTGCCGTGAGGCAGGCATTCGCGAATCATTACCGCATCTCCGGCATTCCGGCTTTCGTTGTATCTGGCCAGATCAATGATTTTGGCCGATTTGAGCGGCCGCTGTTCAGGGTCTGTCATTACCATCACCCGGGGCCAGAGGCGACGCTCGGGGGAGTGAGACACCACAATTCCACGCTGGCCGTCGGTAAGCTCAACCAGGCTGCCGGTCGGGTAGATACCAATCGACTGGATAAAGCTTTCAACCAGGTCTTCCTGGAACTCGATGTTGCGCATGTCGTATAACAGAGTCACGGCCTTTGCCGGCGTCATGGGCTCTGACGCATCCCGGGGGCCAATCAGAGACTCAAAAAACTCGGCAACGCCTGCCACCTTAGCCAGCAACGGAATGCGATCACCCCGTATACCTTCTGGAAAGCCAGACCCATTATGGCGTTCGCGGTGGCCCTGCACGACGCTCAGAACAGCACGTGATAATCCGCACCCACTCAGCATTTCAACGCCTCGGGTGACATAGCTGCGGTAGTTGGCAAACTCAGCGGCATCCAACTGCCCTTCCCGGTTAAGCAACTCCTTTGGCAGAGCGGTCTTACCTACCTGGGAAAGCAGGCAGCCAAGCCCCAGATGGTTTAGTAAACCTTCATTCAAGCCAAGGCGGCGCCCGCAAACCAGCGCCCACACCGATGTGTTCAATGCATGGCGATACACATAGTCGTCGTGTTGCCTGGTCCGGCTCAGCCAGAGCAATGCATCTGGCTGACGAATGACGCTACTGACCATCTTACTGGTAATGCGCGCGATCGGCCGAAGATCAGCCACCCCGTCAAAACGAACCGTCTCAAAAAAGCGGTGCAGTGCACCATCGGCATCTTCGAGAAGTTTTTTCGATGCCTTCACTTCTTTCTTAAGACTTGTTGTCTCCTGATACGCAACTGGCTCGCGAATGTTCAGTGGGGGCAATTGCAGCTCTTCCCTGCCATTACCCCGCTGGCGGACTCGGCGCCCGAAGACACTTTTGCTGCCACCTTTTACAGCCTTGGATTCCCGGGTCTCAGCAACATCCACCATCACCCATGAACAGTGGGACGTCAGCGCACGAACATCATCCTGTGAGCGAATGTGAAAACCCTGAATAGGAAAGGGAGTTTTATGCCACGGCTTGTCGAGATCAGACACAAACATGCCGATCTCCAGATCGTGTACTGCAACCTTCCTTTGTTGAACACCCACGTGCCACCTCTGCGCCTGAAACTTTTGATGTGTACTATTTTGACGGACTGGCAAAAAGAATCCATTACAATTTGGTAGTCAGAAGTAACCCTAATGGCACAGAATGTAACCTTGGCACTCAACAAGAAACAAAGTGTAGCAATGTGACGGGCGTCACGGGGCGGGGGCAGTTTACGTCACTTATATGTCAGTCTGCGTCACAAACTGTTTTATCAAATTTCGGCATTTTTGCCAGAAGTGAGCCACGCGGGGCCTTACGTACATAAACGGTATAAGGCACAGATGAGGCGCGAATGTAGTCCATGTTACGTTTTTCGTCACCCTGCCCCTGGACCACCGAAGCAGGCTGGCACGAAACCTGAAGTTCAAGCTTGTTGCCCAGTTCCGCAATACGGGCGTTTTTATCTCCGGGATTTACTGTCAGGCACTGCGTAGCCTTCGTTGCTGGACGGCCCTGCGACGAATCTATATCCAAAGCTGGCTCCCCACAGGCCCGGATGCCCGCCCCACACGCCCCGGCTTTATCCTGAGAACTGTCGCGCAAATGCCACGCGCGGCTGCTGCACTGGGTCTCAAGCAGAATGGGGGTCGCCTTATCGCTCACCAGCCACCAGTCAGGGTAATCAGCGGTATCCCATGAGAGCCGAACCTGGCGTACCTCACCAGCAGAATTTTGAGCCGGAAATGTGGCGTAGTGTGAGTAATAGGATGCACAGCCCGACAGTAACAGCAGCGGCATCAGAAACAGGTACAGGCACTTCATTTCAATCGTCGTCCTCAGCGAACTGCAAACCATATCCATCACTGGTCTTGCGAACGATCACCATCGGGAGCACCGGGGCAGGCACGGGCAAGCCCTGCACCTGCACTGTCACTCTATCACCAATATCGGGGCTGAACGGCTCCGTATCGACAACAATAACAAACACTCCCCCGTCCGAAATGTCCCGGGTGGAAAATACAAAGTCACCATACTCTGCATGACAGACTTTAACTTTGGCACTCAGTGCCGTACGTGTATGTTCCCGCCGATCGCTCGCTGTCATCTTCAGAATTCCACAACTTTCGCATAGTTTTTATGATGTTCCGAAGCATAACACCATTTTAAAAGAAATAGACCACATGGGATATTGACTCTCAAATGAATACAAATAAGAATGGTTGGCATTATTAAATACCCATGTCCACTATCGCCGGACAAAGCCTACACTTCTAACATCAAAAGGACTATCCATCATGCAGATGAAGCTGGCGGCTACCGCAGCGATCGCACTCAGCGTACTTCCCCTGTCGGCCTCCGCGGACGGCGAAGTTAATATCTATTCGTACCGTCAGGCGTATCTGCTGGAGCCTCTGCTTGAGGCGTTTCAGAAAGAGACTGGCATTGAGACCAACGTTGTCTTTGCCAAACAGGGCCTGGCCGAGCGGCTGGAGCGTGAAGGCCGGAACAGCCCTGCGGATATCGTAATGACGGTAGATATCTCCCGCATCAACGAGTTAGCCGAGCGTGATCTGGTTCAGGAAGTTCATAACGAGGTGCTTGAACAGAACATCCCTGAGAATCTCCGCCACCCCGAGGGCAAATGGTTTGCACTTACCACCCGTGGGCGCCTGATCTTTACCTCCAGAGAGCGGGTTGATGAAGGGGAGATCACGACATATGAGCAACTGGCCGACGACCGCTGGAATGACCGCATTTGCACACGCAGCGGTAAGCACCCTTATAACATCGCTCTGATCTCATCCATGATTGTGCACCATGGCGAAGCTTACACCGAAAACTGGTTGCAGGGCCTGAAAGACAATCTGGCGCGCAAACCGCAAGGGGGCGACCGTGACCAGATCAAGGCGATCGCTGAAGGTGTCTGCGATGTAGCCATAGGCAACAGCTACTACTACGGCAACATGCTGAAGGATGAAAACCAGCGGCCTGCAGCAGAGAAAGTTCGTCTGGTGTTCCCGAATGCCGATGGCCGGGGAACTCATGTAAACATCAGCGGTATTTCACTGACCAAAAGCGCACCGAACCGTGACAACGCCATCAAACTGATGGAGTTCCTCTCTTCCCCGGAGGCTCAGCGCATCTATTCAGAGGCGAATACGGAATACCCGGCCAACCCCGATGTGAAGCCTTCAGGTCTGGTTGCGGAATGGGGTGAGATCCACCCGGACAACCTCTCACTTCAGGAGATCGCTGACCACCGCAACGCGGCGGTAAAACTGGTTGACCGGGTCGATTACGACGGCGAATAAGTTACCTGCGCGAACTGGCCATTGCAGGCAAGGGGCCGGCTGTCTACAATTCGGCCCCTTCCAGTTCGCTTTCCGGTAACGGTCTACCATCAGGGATATTATGACAGAGGCGTCTACCAGCAATGCCCCCGGGCTGACCGAGCCGCCACTGCTGGCTAAACGCACGTCCCGGCGCTGGCTCATAAGCGCCATACTGATCACAGCTGTCGTAGCGCTGCCTGTTGTTTCAGTGATTTACCTGGCTTTTTTCCCGGATGAAAACATCTGGCCACACTTATTGAGCACCACCTTGCCGCGTTACCTGGTTACCACCCTGCAACTGATGCTCGGAGTTGGTGCTCTGACACTGGTTATCGGGCTGGCAAGCGCCTGGGCAGTGACCATGTGCGAATTCCCTGGGCGGAAATTTTTTGAATGGGCCATGCTCCTGCCGTTTGCCGTTCCCGCCTACGTCATCGCCTATGTATACACCAGCCTTCTGGACTACGCCGGCCCGGTACAGGGTATGCTCCGAGCGGTGATGGGCTGGCAGAATGCCAGCGATTACTGGTTCCCGCAGATCCGTAGTCTCGAAGGCGCTACGCTGATGATAGGGCTCGTGCTTTATCCGTACGTGTATTTGCTGGCCCGCGCTGCGTTCCTTGAACAGTCACCCTCTCTCTTTGTCGTCAGCCGAAGCCTGGGCCACTCCGCCCTCAGCACATTTTTCCGTGTGGTGTTGCCCATCGCCCGCCCCGCAGTGGCCGTTGGCTTATCCCTGGTATTAATGGAAACCCTGAACGATTTCGGCACAGTGGATTTTTTCGCGGTGCAAACCCTGACCGCAGGCCTGTTCGATACCTGGATGAACCTTGGCAATCTCGGAGGGGCCGCCCAGATTGCCACCACCATGCTGATTTTTGTTGTTATTCTGGTCACACTGGAGCGCTATTCACGGCGCAGGCAGCAGCAGTTCGCTGCCCGGGATAACCGGGAGCCTATTCAGCGCTTTACAATGTCGGTTCCACGCCAGTTGATTTGTCTGGCCGTATGCGCCATCCCGGTCCTGTTCGGATTTATCATTCCGGGTTTCACACTGGGGCTTTATGCGTGGGAATATTTCAGCGAAAGCTGGAATCCGGATTTTCTTGAGAACACATTGAACAGCTTGTTTCTGTCCGGTGCCGCGGCACTGACCACGCTGATCATCGGCGTCATACTTGCCTACAGCAGACGCCTGCACAACACACGTGAAATGCGCGTCCTGCTTCGGCTATCCAGCCTTGGCTACGCCATGCCCGGCGCGGTCCTTGCAGTCGGTGTGATTGTGCCACTGGCAGGTTTTGATAACTGGCTGGACAGCCTGGCCCGGGACACACTGGGCATCAGCACAGGTTTGCTGTTAAGTGGCACCGTATTCGCCATGGTGTTTGCCTATACTGTGCGCTTTCTTGCGGTATCGGCAGGCAGCGTTGAAAGCGCCCTGCAGAAGATTACTCCCAGCATGGATATGGCTTCCCGTTCACTGGGACACAGCCCTGGTAAAACACTCATTCAGGTGCATTTGCCGATGCTCAGGGGCACCTTGTTGACGGCTGCACTGGTTGTATTTGTGGATTGTATGAAAGAGTTACCGGCCACCTTGATTCTGCGCCCGTTCAACTTTGATACGCTGGCGACGTACGTCTACCAGTTTGCCTCTGATGAGCGTCTGTACCATAGCGCGCTACCCGCCCTTATTATTGTGCTGGCCGGCATTATCCCGATTATTCTTATGAGCCGCTCCATTTCAAATTCCAGGGCCATCGGCTAACGAAACACCCGTCCCTGCACCTCTGCCAGTTGCACCTGAGCCCTGTACCTGAACTTTCACAGCAAGGCGTTTACATTGGCGAAACCCGGGACCGGGCTTCCTGGACAACGAAGCGCCCGCTAAAAACAGCAACGGGTTCTCCCGAGGTTTCTATCACCGGCTCACCACAAAATACTCGTGTCGTCAGGTTAAGGCGCCCCTTGCCGTGCCTGGCAAGACTTTTTCGAAACCGCTCAGGTGTTTCACCATCAGGCAAACTGCAGATTGCGTAGAAATCGTCATCCACCGGCTCCAGATAGTCGATACTGCCGGACTGCACCAGCACGGTACCCTTCAGCCCAAGATCAGCCAGGGCCAGCTCTGTCGTACCCCATGCGGCAGTAACCGCAACCGAGTAAACACTGCCGCCAAATCCGGTACCCTGGTGGTTACGATTCGGTGCCAGGGGGGCCTTGAGCACCAGTTTATGGCCATCCCAGAACAGCAGCTGGATTCCCAGCGCACTGGAGATAGGAATTTCATCGTAAATACGCTTCTGAAACAAAGCCAGCCGGGTCATATCATCCTCCTGATACGCCCAGTTTAGGTGCCTGAACTCTATTTCCCTATGCGACTAACGTCGGCCCCGGATAGCATCAGGCCCGGCAGTGCCGGGCCTGATGCTTTACCGGAAGTGAAGGCAGAATTATTGCCAGATAACCTGTTGGCGTTGCGCGTACCAGTTGTCGACTTTTTGCTCGTAAGCGTCTTCTACCACATTGCGTTTTAACTTGAGTGTCGGCGTCAGGAAGCTATTCTCTATCGACCAGTCATCGCTGATAACCGTAATAAACGCCAGTTGCTCGTGAGGATCAACGGATTGGTTGATGTCCTTTAACAAGCTGGTGAAGCTGGCTTCCAGTTCTTTGCGGAAAGCCTCATCAGCAGCCTTTGGACGAATCTCCTCACCAAGAACGACCAGGGCGTGTGGCTGAGTCTGATTGGCACCAGACACGCACACCATTTCAATGGCATCGTGAGACATCAGGCGATTTTCTATAGGTGCCGGCGCAATGTATTTGCCCTTACTCGTCTTGAACATCTCCTTGAGACGCCCGGTAAGCTTCAGGCGGCCCATTTCATCTATCTCGCCTTTATCACCAGTTTTCAGGAAGCCGTCCTCGGTAAAGGCCTCGCGGGTTTTTTCCTCATCTTTATAATAGCCCACCATTGTCGCCGGGCTCTTAACCAGAATCTCACCCCGCTCACTGATCTTCACTTCAACCCCTGGCAGAGCCTCGCCTACATAGCCGGTCCGGGAACGACCAGGCTTATTCATGTGGGAATAAGCAAAGTTTTCAGACATGCCGTAACCTTCCAGCAATTCCAGGCCCAGATTGCGGTACCAGTCCAGCACATCATGAGACAAAGGCGCAGAACCGCTGCCTGCCAGCTTTACTTTGTCCAGCCCAAGTCCTTTCAGAACTTTTTTCTTGATTACCCGGTTCAGGAGCGGAATTTTCATCAGCTTTTCCATCTTCTTCTTGGGCAATTTCTGAAGAACACCGTGCTGAAATTTCACCCACAGCCTGGGAACCGACAGGAACAGTGTTGGTTGGGCACGCTGAAGGTCTGATACAAATGTGTCCAGAGACTCCGCGAAGAAAAGCTGAAAACCGGTATACAGAGATCCGAGCTCAACAAAGGTGCGCTCGAACACATGGGCCAGCGGAAGATAAGAAAGCATACGCTCTTCTGAACCTACGCCGAGAACCTGAGTTCCGCCTGCAGCAGCGAACGCCATGTTGCGGAAACTCAGCATAACGCCTTTTGGCCGCCCCGTGCTGCCCGAGGTATAAACGATGGTGGCCAGTTCATCGGCATCGCGCTGAACCTCCCCTTCCAGTGGCGGGTACTTGGCAACAATATCGTCCCAGGTTTCAAAATTATTGGGAGGGCTCAGCGGATAAGAGATACAGCGCACCGAATCGGGAACACCCGGCTTCATCGTATCCCAGTCATCCAGCTTGCCAACAAACAGGACCTCGCACTCAGCGTGCCCGATAATATAATTAACGGTGTCTGCGTTCAGGGTCGGATACAGGGGCACCGAAATGTGGCCGGCCATCCAGATAGCCCAGTCAGTCATGATCCACTGGGCACAGTTTTTGGATATAAGGCCGATCCTGCTCTTTTCGGGAAGATTGAGTGACTTCAGGTAAGCCGCCATTCTGCGAGCTTCACCAACCGCCCTGCCCCAGGTGTACTCGACCACCCGGTCATTACCAATAGGCTGTGTCATATACAGGGAATCGGGCTTGGTCGCCTCCCAGTGATAGACCATATCCAGGGGAAGTTTATCTGTTGTGTTCATGGACCTTCCTTGCATTCGTTATTCGAATTATTCGGGATTCTTTATTATTAGACGTACGTAGGGTATTTCAACACACTCTCGCCCTATAAAACGTGACGCAAGCGCAACTATATCTAACTGATAAAGGCAGCTTCTCAATTCCACCCCGGTACTGCAACAAACCGTGCCCCGTATCTCCAAAGCCTGTGATAAACTTGCGCACTTTCGTATTCCGTAATAGCAGACACTTTGTCAAAACCGGTAACTGACTCGGAGACAGCCACATGGCCAAGAGAACCTTACGTACCCTGATTGGAGCTTCGCTGCTGGCTGCGGCAAGCCTGGTTCAGGCGCAGGAGCCCCGCACCGTTGCCATCACCCAGATTGTTGAACACCCTGCCCTTGATGCTGTTTATCAGGGCATTAAAGATGAACTTGCTGAGCAGGGCTACAAAGAAGGTGAAAATCTGACGGTTATGCATGAAAGTGCACAGGGCAACTCAGCTATTGCCGCGCAGATTGCACGCAAGTTTATCGGCGACAACCCGGACGTTATTGTTGCCATCGCCACGCCGTCCGCCCAGACCGTTGCGGCAGCAGCCAGAAATATTCCAGTGGTATTTTCTGCTGTCACAGACCCGGTCGGAGCCAAGCTGGTTAAAAATCTTGATGCTCCAGGTGCCAATATTACCGGGGTAAGCGATATGCTGCCCATTGATAAACATCTGGATATGGTTCTGCGGGCGGTACCGGACGCGAAACGCATTGGCACCGTATACAACCCGGGGGAGGCAAACTCCGTGTCCATGGTAGAACTTCTGGACAAGCGCCTGAAGGCCCGCGGGCTCACACTTGTTAAAGCGGCTGCTACAAAAACATCCGAGGTACTGGGAGCTGCGCGCTCACTGGTTGGCAAAGCCGATGCCATCTATCTGACTACCGACAACACAGTTATCAGCGCCGCAGAAGCCGTCGTTTCCGTTGGTGAGCGGGCCGATATCCCGGTATTCGCCGCAGACACCGCCACTGTAGAGCGTGGTGCGGTGGCTGCTCTGGGTTTTAACTACTACAACCATGGCCGGCAGACCGGCAAAATGGTCGCCCGTATTCTGAATGGTGCCAGCACGGCCGACATGCCAGTTGAAACCATGGATACTCTTGACCTGTATGTAAACCCGGCAGCGGCTGAGCGCATGGGCATTACTCTGCCCGATGATCTCATCAGCGAAGCAAAAGAAGTCGTCACGAGCGACAAGTAACGCCTGACCAGACGGGCGGACCTCAAAAGGGCCCGCCCGTTTTCTTTCACAGTGACTATTACTCATGCTTAGTGAAATCGCATTTTACGGCGCCGTGGAAACCGGGCTGATATACGGCCTGGTTGCTTTTGGCATCTACCTGTCATTCCGGGTACTTGATTTTCCAGACCTTACTGTTGATGGCAGCTTTCCCCTGGGGGCCGCTGTTGCCGGTGTACTGATTATCAATGGATGTAACCCTTGGCTGGCAACCGGTGGTGCCATACTGGCCGGCATGGCCGCTGGTGCAGTCACCGCCCTTCTTAATGTGAAGCTGAAAATACTGAACCTGCTGGCTTCCATTCTGACCATGATTGCCCTGTATTCCGTCAACCTGCGTATTATGGGCCGGCCGAATATTGCTCTGCTTAATGAGCAAACGGTGCTTACTCCCTGGTATGACCTGGATCTCGCCTATCATCAGGTACCGGTGGTTCTGTTTACTCTGGTTGCGTTTGTATCTCTGATACTGCTGTGGCGATTCATGAAATCCGAAACCGGTCTTGCCATGCGCGCCACCGGTGCCAACCCCCGCATGGCCAGAGCACAGGGCATTGCAACCGGCTCTATGATTGTTCTTGGCGTTGCAGTATCGAACGGGCTGGTAGGCCTTGCCGGGGCGCTGTTTGCCCAGAGCCAGGGTGCAGCCGACGTCACCATGGGTGTTGGCGTTATTGTGGTGGGCCTGGCCTCTCTGATTGGTGGTGAAGCGGTGATTACCCCCACCACTGTCTGGCGCGCACTTCTCGCCTGTATTATTGGTGCCATTATTTATCGCCTGGCCATAGCCTTTGCGCTGAATGCTGATGTTCTGGGCCTTAAAGCCCAGGACCTTAACCTGATCACGGCGGTGCTGGTTACCCTGGCTATTGTATTGCCTGGCGCCCGCAGTTCGCTGGTCAGCAAACTCACCCGCAAGAAAGCCTGAGGAGACACCATGATCAGCGCAACCGATCTCCGGCTGACGTTTGGCAAAGGCACACCACTGGAGAACCCTGCGCTCAGGGGAATGAGCCTTACTGTGCACCAGGGTGAGTTTGTGACCGTTATTGGCAGCAACGGCGCGGGAAAATCAACGTTCCTGAACGCGCTGTCCGGCGAAGTCCTGGTAGACAGCGGACAAATTGTTGTCGATAACGCAGACGTTACCAGGCTGCCGACTCACAAACGGGCCAGACGGGTGGCCCGGGTCTTTCAGGATCCTCTGGCTGGCACCTGTGAAGCTTTGTCGATTGAAGAAAACCTGGCGCTGGCCATTAAACGCGGGCAGCCCAGAGGCCTGACGACTGCCGTTAAAAAGCAGTACCTTGACCAGTTCCGGACAAGCCTGGCCTCTCTCGGGCTTGGGCTGGAAAACCGGCTGGGCGATAAGATGGGCCTGCTGTCGGGTGGGCAGCGCCAGGCGGTAAGCCTGCTGATGGCCAGCCTTACGCCATCCAGCATTCTGCTGCTGGATGAGCACCCCGCGGCACTGGACCCGAAAACTGCAGCCTTTGTGCTGGCATTAACGACCCAGATTATAGAGGAGCAAAAACTGACGGCGCTTATGGTTACCCATAGCATGAAACAGGCGCTGGAAGTGGGCACCCGCACGGTTATGCTTCACCAGGGACAGGTGGTTTACGACATTGCCGGAGAAGACCGGAAAGGGCTGGAGGTGAAAGATCTTCTTGCCTTGTTCGAGCAGCAAAGAGGCCTGGAAGTGGACGACGACAGCCTGCTTTTAGGCTGACAGAAATAAGGCGGAGCCTGTGCTCCGCCTTTTTGTGCCATCAGGCTTACCGCATCAGTGCCCGTAAATCAGCATCGAGGTATTGGTGATCGCCAGATTATCCATGGCGACGGAGCCAATGGACGTACCGCCAACGATCACACCGCCAATACGAATATCCGCAGCGAATGTTTTCAGGTCAACCGCCAGACTCTCAACGTTCTGGGAGTTAGGAGCCTTGTAGATGTCCAACTCAACATCTGAAAAAAGCTTCAGCGGCTGTGGTGCAGACAAGTCGTAATCCGCGCCCGTTAGCTGGAAATCCCTGATGCCAATCGCAAGAAACGGCACATCAAAATCCATGTCGTCGATGGCGAGTGCAGCTTTAAAGTTCAGCTTGTCCGTTGCGGTATCAATCCGAATGGTGCCGGAACCAATCAGGGCATCCATACGGAAGTTGTCCAGAATGGTTGTGGACCCACCGGTACCGGTCAGATTCCAGGCGCCGGTGGCGATTGTGAGATCAACTGCGCCAAACGTCATTGGCAGAATATTGATAATAGCGTCACCATCGCTGGCAACATCAATATTGATTCTGACGTTATCAAGGCGATCGCTTGGAGCTTGCCCCGTCAGGTTGAAGCCCAGCTCAGAGAACTGATCGGTGCGGTTACTACCTCCCACGAAAATATTGTTGATTTCCAGGGACCCTTCATCGGTATAGATAAACCTGTCAATATTCAGCTTGGTTTCCAGTTCAATGGTTACACCGGCCTGGCCGGTAATATTCCCCATCACAGAGTCATCCAGCATCTGGATTTCTGCCACAGCTGCAGGTGCAATACCTGCAATGCAAAGCGCTAGCAAAGTAGGTTTCAGGCCTTTCATTCTGCGTTCCTTTTATAATTTATTATCACTTCCTGTGGGCCACTGCAGTATTCGACACCACATCATTACTTTAACGACACGTTGGCTTAGGGTACGTGCAGGGGTCACAAAACTAATTCAGCCTTCGAACAATTTCCGATCATTTCGAGCACTTCTTAAACACTACATATAGTGTATTCCGAACTATTTACCGCAACCTCGCGTTTTCCGTAGAATTTCCTGTTTGCAAGCCTGAGTCGATTAATTTTTTTTCGGTTATCTCACCAATTCATAGTTCCACTTACATTCACAAACCCCTATATCCTGTTATACTTCTGAAAAAATAAAACCATATATAGGGATACCAACGTCCATAGAATTTTCCGCCCCATTCGACTTACCAGTCATTGAGGCCAGAACGGGCGCGGCCAATAACAGAAAAAACCGGGTTTTCCAAGCATCATTCGGCAGAAGCTCACCACTATATCTTGTGGTTGTCTGCCCTATAGAAAACAACGCCGGTTGCTGAACGAATCAAAAGGGCGCAGAGCTGTCCAACTAACAGCTTTGCCAAATGAGAACATACCGGGAATACCGAGGGTGGCAATGAACGCTAAGGCACAGGCAGTGATCACTACAATTCCAATGCAGGAAGCGTCGCTGGATATCTGGAACAGCAAATACCAGCTGAAAACCAAAACCGGCGAACCTGTAGACAAGGACATTATTGCCACCTACGAGCGTGTGGCAAAAGCACTGGCGGAGGTCGAAAACAAATCGGTCCGCGCCAAACACATGAAGGACTTCGCCTGGGCCTTGCAAAATGGTGCCATACCTGCAGGCCGGATCACGTCCAACGCGGGCGCGGAAGCCCATAAACCGGCAACGTCCACCATTAACTGCACAGTCTCTGGCACGGTCAGAGACTCCATGAATGATATTCTGGAAAAAAACCATGAAGCCGGCCTTACCCTGAAGGCCGGCTGTGGCATAGGTTATGAATTCTCTACGCTGCGCCCCCGTGGTGCTTACGTGGCCGGTGCCGGTGCCACAACATCCGGGCCCTTGTCCTTCATGGATATTTTTGACCGTATGTGTTTCACCGTCTCATCGGCCGGCGGGCGCCGGGGTGCCCAGATGGCGACCTTTGACGTTCACCACCCGGACGTTATCGACTTTATTCAGGCCAAGCGTGAAGACGGCCGCCTG
>CAYUTG010000028.1:6301-22686 GCA_964447555.1 uncultured Marinobacter sp. | reverse complement strand
CGGCATTGAAGGGCGCTGGGGATACTTTGATCAGGCTGGCCAGATCCGGGACATAGTTCAGCGCCAGCTGCTGCAGTTATTGTGTCTGTTCGCCATGGACCCGCCATCGGATCTGTCGGCCGTCAGTATCCGGGATGAAAAGGTGAAAGTATTAAAAGCGCTGCGCCAGATCACGCCCGGCATGATGGATAGCTACGTTGTTCGGGGGGCAATACACTGCCGGCACCAGTGATGGCAAGCCAGTTCCCGGATATCTGGAAGAAGAGGGGGCCAACCGGGGCAGTGAAACCGAAACATTTATTGCCCTTAAAATCGAGATTGATAACTGGCGGTGGTCAGGGGTGCCATTCTACATTCGCACTGGCAAGCGCCTGCCAGAAAAAATGTCTCAGATTATTATCCACTTCAAACCGGCCCCGCACTACATCTTCGACCAGGATCAGCGATATATGGCAAATAATAAGCTGATTATCCGCTTGCAGCCGGATGTGATGTTCTGTCCAACAGGGGGAATCTGGCACGATACAGCAAAGGACTACCTGATGCTGGATAACGTTAAAGCCGTCGGCGGCAGCTGGCTGACACCCGCTGATCTGATTTTGTCGGAAGACTGGGCCGGAATTACCGCTCTCGCCCGGGCCAGCCTGGCCGGGCTCTGACAGGCCCTGCCTGTGTGCACTTTTCTGGTTTCCGGGTTACAGGCTGGCCTTGAACAGGGCCATCGCGGTGTCCAGCATCCGGTTTGAGAAGCCCCACTCGTTATCGTACCAGGCCATAACTTTTACATGGCGACCAAGAACACGGGTGTGATTCGCATCAAAAATGCCAGACAGAGCATTGTGGTTAAAATCAATGCTAACCAGTTTTTCAGTGTTATACCCCAGAACCTGACTGCTGTCTGCGGCGGCTCTGACCGCCTGATTAATATCGTCAACACTGGTCTCCTTGCTGGCTATAAAGCCAAAATCAACCAGTGAGACGTTGATGGTAGGAACCCGCACAGCAAGGCCGTCAAGCCGGCCATCCAGCTCGGGAATCACCTTGCCAATGGCTGCTGCCGCACCAGTTTGGGTTGGGATCATGGACTGAGTGGCTGAGCGTGCACGGTACAAGTCCGGATGGTAGGCATCACTCAGCGTCTGGTCGTTCGTGTAAGAATGGATGGTGGTCATCAGCCCGCTTTCAATGCCAACAGCTTTATGCAGAGCCTCTGCAACTGGCGCCAGGCAATTGGTTGTGCACGAAGCATTGGAGATAATATCGTGTTGGGCGGTCAGGACGCTGTGATTAACGCCAAAGACAACCATGGCGTCTGCGTCCGGTGAGGGTGCTGAGATGACAACTTTGCGTGCACCGGCGGCCAGGTGTCCCGCTGCCTGTTCCCGTTTTTTTAAACAGCCCGGTGCACTCCAGAACGACATCTATATGATAATCGCGCCAGGGCAGGTCTTCGGGATTTCGGATGGCGGTAATGGCAATGCGATCGCCATTGATGGTCAAAGACTCTCGATCATCGCTGACGACACCATCAAACCGGCCATGCACGCTATCATATTTGAACAGGTGCGCGTTGGTCTCTGCGTTGCCAAGATCGTTTATGGCGACCACCTGAATCTGCTTGCGGTAGTCATTCTCATAGAGCGCCCTGAGGATGGTTCGGCCAATCCGGCCAAAGCCGTTGATTGCAATACGGATAGCCATGTTTTGACCCCTCATCAAATGGGTTGTCATTCGATTTCAATTAACCATGTAGTAAATATAACAAAAAATAAAAATATATGAATGAATATAGTATAAAATTGGATCAATAAGATCGTAAAAGTACGAATAGTTAGTGAAGTTTTGAATCGAAGCCACCTTTCAGCCAACGGAGCCCGTCATGCACACTGTTATTCAGAGAGTTACCCAGCGCATTATCAAACGCAGCCAGGCCTCCCGGCAGGATTACCTCAGCCGTATGGATGCACTCCGGGCAGAATCGCCCCATCGCGGCACCTTGTCATGCAGTAACCTTGCCCATGGGTTTGCCGCCTGTGGTCAGGAAGACAAAGACACCCTGAAGCTGATGAATAAGGCCAATGTGGCCATCGTTTCTGCCTACAACGATATGCTTTCGGCCCACCAGCCTTTTGAAAAATTTCCGGAAGTGATCCGCGAAGCGGCTCATGGGATGGGCTCTGTTGCCCAGTTTGCCGGGGGCACGCCGGCCATGTGCGATGGCGTTACTCAGGGCCAGCCCGGAATGGAGCTGAGCCTGTTTTCCCGTGACACCATTGCCATGAGCACCGCAGTAGCACTAAGCCATAACATGTTTGATGCAACTCTGTTGCTGGGGATTTGCGACAAGATTGTGCCGGGGCTGCTGATTGGTGCTCTCAGCTTTGGTCATCTGCCAACTATTCTTGTGCCTGCGGGGCCAATGCCCTCTGGCCTGCCGAACAAAGAAAAACAGCGGCTCCGTCAGCTGTATGTGGAAGGCCGGATTGGCAGAGAGGAGTTGCTTGAGGCCGAGAGTAAGTCGTATCACAGCCCCGGAACCTGCACTTTCTACGGCACCGCAAACAGTAATCAGGTTCTGGTTGAGGTGATGGGCCTGCACTTGCCCGGGGCAGCCTTTGTGAATCCCAATACCCCCTTGCGGGATCAGCTTACCCGTGCTGCAACCGAGCAGGTTATACGGTTATCCAGACCTAACGGCGGTGAGCTTGGCCTGTGTGACATGGTGAGTGAAAAGAGTATTGTGAATGCCTTGGTTGCTTTGCTGGTAACGGGCGGTTCTACCAATCACACCATGCACTGGGTAGCCATTGCCCGGGCAGCAGGCATTCTTATTGACTGGAACGACTATGCCGAACTGTCTGCCGTTGTGCCGTCCATGACCCGCATCTACCCGAATGGCGAAGAAGACGTGAATGCATTTCACGAGGCCGGTGGCACCCCCTTCCTGATTCGTGAATTGCTGGCGGCCGGGTTGCTGCACAACGATGTGGAAACGGTTGTCGGGCCTGGGTTGGACCGGTATGCGAAAAGCCCAGGGCTGGAAAAGGGCAGGCTGGTCTGGAAGCCTGCCCGGGATACCAGCCTGTATCCCGACGTACTGAGCCCTGTTGCCGAGCCCTTTGCGCCGGATGGCGGGTTAAAAGTTCTGGATGGCAATCTTGGCCGTGCGGTTATCAAAGTGTCTGCGGTTGCCGAAGCGCATCGTTCGGTGAGGGCCCCAGCGGTTATTTTTAGCGATCAGAACGAACTGAAAGCTGCATTTGAAGCTGGTGACCTGAACAGGGATTGCGTGGTTGTCGTGAGATTTCAGGGGCCAAAAGCCAATGGCATGCCTGAGTTGCACAAACTAACCCCCTACCTTGGAGTGCTTCAGGACCGGGGATTCCGGGTGGCGCTGGTAACCGACGGGCGTATGTCAGGGGCCTCCGGAAAAGTACCGGCAGCCATACATGTTTATCCGGAAGCCTGCGAGGGTGGGCCGCTTGCAAGGGTTTATCCCGGCGATATCATACACCTTGATACAGCCAGCGGGCAGTTAACCGTTGAAGTAGGCGAAGAGGAATGGGCCGCTCGCGAACCTGCTCCGGCTGCGTTGGGAGCGCACCACCAGGGCTACGGCCGCGAACTTTTCGGCTGGTTCAGGCGTTCGGTCAGCACACCCGAAGAAGGTGCGAGTTTTTTCTGGAACCACGACGCCTGATATCTCGGCCGCCGCATTGCATTGAACAACTGAATTTAACTGTATGGAGTCAGATGCCAGAGCTAATGACGAATAACCTGGATGAATTACCGTTTGAAGAACTGGTTCGCCGGGTTCGCGCCTGCACTCTTTGTGCAGATGTGCTGCCCTATGGCCCAAGGCCGGTTATACAGTTGTCTGAAGCGGCCCGTATACTTGTGGTGAGCCAGGCACCTGGCCGACGGGTTCACGAGACGGGAATTCCGTTTAACGATCCGAGTGGCGATCGCCTTCGGCAGTGGATGGGTATCGGCAGAGATACCTTTTACGACGACCAGAAACTGGCGATCCTACCGATGGGGTTTTGCTATCCGGGCACGGGTAAGTCTGGCGACCTGCCACCGCGACCCGAGTGTGCACCCGCCTGGCGACAGCCGCTTCTTAACCGCCTGAAGCATATCGGGCTGACACTGGTGATCGGGCAGTACGCTCATGCCTGGCATTTGCCAGACCGCTCAAAGTCTCTGACAGACAATGTACGAAACTGGGAACACTATTGGCCGGATATTCTGCCAATGCCTCACCCCAGCCCCCGCAACAACATGTGGATGCGAAGAAACCCCTGGTTTGAAGACGAGGTTATTCCCCGGCTTCGCCTGCGAGTTGCCGATCTGCTTGGAGACAGCAGCCGGTAGTTCCGGCTCTGTTCAGTTGTTCACCGCTACTGACTCCCTGTTCTCAGGCAGGGTTTCCTTGATAAACAATGCAACATCCGCGAACGCTTCTTCAGCTTCCGGTAATATCGGGGTGAATATCTGCCAGACATGAACCATGCCGCGCCAGGTATGCAATTGCACCTGCGAACCCTGAGTTTCGGCTTTGGTCGCGTACCGCCGTGCGTTGTCCAGAAGCATCTCGGATTCGCTGACCTGAATCAGTGTCGGAGGCAGATTGGCAAGGTTGCCCCGTAGTGGCGAGGCTACCGGGCTGGTCGGCGATACTCGGAAGGCTCCAAGTGTTGCCCACCAGAGCAGGGGTCGCGGAATTCTGGAAAGGCCACCGAAGACCGGACCTAACAGCGGGTCTGTGGCAATGTTATTGCGGTTACTGGGTGCCGTGAACGTAAGATCCGTTGAGGGGGAAAACGCCACTGCGCCATCAGCCTGGCGTAAACCGCTCTCCCGAATCCAGGCGAGCAGGCCAAGGGCGTGGCTACCGCCGGCAGAATCGCCCGCCACCAGCATATAAGTGGCTTCGCCGGGGCCATCCGGGCCATTGGCGAGCAACCAGGTATAGGCTTTTCGGCAGTCCCGCACCCCATCCATAAACCGGTGCTCCGGCATCAGGCGGTAATCCACTGCGAAAACCGCTGCTTTGGCAATGTGGGACAGGCGGTCGGTAATTGCCCGATGGCTGCGGGGGCTGCCTGCTGCCCATGCGCCGCCATGAATATAGAGAATACGCCGTTGCGCGTTGGCTCCCGGTGCAATAACCCACTCCCCATCTGGGTCTGTGCTGCGCCGGAACTCCGATTGCAGGTTCAGGCCATCACTCAGGGTATCCATGTGGTTCCGCAACGCTATCAGCCGTGCTTTGCCTCGAAGACCTCGCGTTGCCTGGCCCATTTCTTTCAGGCGCTCCAGAACTTTCCTGTTTTCTGAACTGGGGGCTGCTTCCCGCACGGAATATACCTTCTGGTCCAGCCGGGACAGATCTTCCATCCGAAAAAGAAACAGCGTTAATAAAACCAGGAGTCCTGTAAGAGCGGTGATAATCCAGAGCATAAGCCATCTACACCTGTTGCCAGCATCGGTCAATATGAAAGCTGTTAAGCAAGATAATCATAAGTAGAAGAATTAATTCGTTTAATAATAGATCGGTAACGAGTATAACGTAACTGGTTTTTGATCATGGTTGCGGGCTTATAACTTATGCTGATGAACACGTTTGTACTCTACTTTTCGACCGTAATGATCTGGGGGTCGACATTTATAGCGATTCGCCTGCAGTTAGGTGAGGTTCCGGGTGATGTTTCGATTGCCTATCGGTTTGCATTGGCCGCGTTGGTTCTGATGCTCTGGTGCCGGCTTACCAGGCGGAATATGACATTCGGGATTCGTCAGCACCTGTGGATGATGGCTCAGGGACTGATGTTGTTTGGTTTCAATTACATGCTGGTTTATGAGGCATCTGCCGACATTACCAGTGGCTTGATTGCAGTGGTATTTTCCACAATTATCGTCATGAACATCATTAACGGTGCCCTGTTTTTTGGCAACCGGGTGTCGCCCGCAGTTATCGCCGGTGCGGCACTTGGCCTGGTGGGTATTTGCCTGGTGTTTCTGCCGGAGGTTCGTGCGCTGGATGCAGATGGCGTTACCTTGCGCGCCGTTATTCTGAGCCTGGCGGGAACCTTTATCACATCTTTCGGCAACATGGTCTCTGCCCGCAACCAGTCATCGCAGTTACCCGTCATGCAGAGTAATGCCTATGGTATGGCTTACGGCGCTATTGTGCTGGCAGTTATAGCCTGGTTCCGTGGAGAGCCTTACGTTTTTGAGGCAACCTGGACATACACCGGGTCTCTGGTTTATCTGGCTCTGGTTGGCTCAGTGCTTGGGTTTGGGAGCTTTCTTACGCTGCTTGGGCGCATCGGGCCAGAACGCGCGGCTTATTGCATGGTGCTTTTCCCAATCGTAGCGCTTGCATTGTCTACGGTGTTTGAGAACTACCGGTGGACGGCTGAAGCGATTGTTGGCGTGTCGCTGGTGTTAGCCGGGAACCTGTTGGTGATTGTTCCCAAAGAGCAGTGGCAGCGTGTATTACGGAGATTTCGCCCGGCCGTGAGCCGTTTATGATATGAGGGGCTGAGCGAGAAAATGTTAATAAAAGCCAAAAACGTTTCTGACTCCGGCGTCAGTTGCTCAAACTGCCAGGCTTGTTGCTGTCGCCTTGAGGTGATGTTAATTACCGATACAGGTGTCCCTGAACGATTTATCAAAACGGATCCGTGGGGTGGCCAGACTATGGCACGCTCAGAGGATGGCTGGTGTGCAGCGCTGGACCGGAACACCATGCTGTGCTCAATCTATGAGAAACGGCCATTGATTTGCAGAGAGTTTGAGATGGGCGGCTACGAGTGCCTGGCAGAGCGCGCTGCCAATGTGGCTGGCCCATCTGCCTGAGTACGCATCAGGCCCCGTGGCTGACGGCGACCTGTTCGCACTGCGGAGATGTTCTGGTAGCGATAAACTGGTTCAGGGTGTTGGTGTTTTCCGGCGAAGCATAAAGGCCCTGTTTGGTTCTGCGCCAGAGTATATCGTCTGACGTGACAGCCCACTCGTTCTGAATCAGATACTCTACTTCTACCTGGTACAAGGTTCCCGCAAAGTGAATTCCCATATCGCCAACCGAGCGGCAACTGTTCAGAATGTTGCGGGCTGAGGTGCCGTACGTCCGCACATAGCGGTAGATTACTTTTTCAGGCAGCCAGGGATACTCACGTTTCAGTTCATCGGAGAGTTGTTCGTGGCTGTCAAAGTCACCACCTGGCAATACCGCTGTTTTGGTCCAGTGACCGCCGGCCCTGGGGAAGGCATGGCACAGTTTGTCCGTGGCAGCTTCGGCCAGTTTGCGATACGTGGTGATTTTGCCACCGAATACGGATACCAGAAGCGCTTTACCTTTCTCATCATTGATTTCAAATGAATAATCACGGGAGGCTTTCTGGGCATCTTCGTGCTCATCATCCATGAGTGGCCGCACGCCAGAATACGACCAGACCAGGTCGCTGGTTGTCAGTTGGCGCTTGAAGTAAGAGTTAACAAGATCGAGCAGGTAGCTGGTTTCTTCGGACGATATTCTGGCCTTGTCGGGGTCGCCGTGGTAATCCACGTCGGTTGTGCCAATTAATGAGAATTCGTCTTCATAGGGAATAACAAAAACGATCCGTCCATCTTCATTTTGCAAAATATAAGCTTCATCTCCCGAATTCAGGCGGGGAACGACTATATGGCTGCCTTTCACCATACGAATCATTTTCGGTGCCGGCATGGCCAGGGTTTCACCAAACAGTTTACTGACCCAGGGCCCTGATGCGTTCACCATCGCCTTTGCCGTAATGGTCCGTTCGGTATTGTTCCGCATATTCCGGAGCGTCACTCGCCATGAATCAGAGCCGCGCTCAGCGTTAACGCATTTTGTTCGGGTCAGTATGTCGGCCCCGCATTGCTGCGCCTTCATTGCGGTCATGACCACCAGGCGGGCATCGTCTACCCAGCCATCTGAATATTCGAAGCCCCGGGTGATTTCCGGCTTCAGCGGGCTGGTGTTATCGAAGCGAACAGACCGGGAGCCGGGCAACAATTCGCGTTTTGCCAGGTGATCGTAAAGAAACAGCCCGGTCCGGATCATCCATGCCGGCCGAAGGTGAGGGCGGTGAGGCAGACGGAAACGCATGGGCCACATGATGTGTGGGGAGTTGCGGAGCAGGGATTCACGTTCAGCCAGTGCTTTGCGTACCAGGCGGAATTCGTAGTGCTCCAGGTACCTGAGGCCGCCGTGGATCAGCTTGCTGCTGCTTGATGACGTTGCAGATGCCAGGTCATTCATCTCGCACAACAATACCCGAAGGCCCCTGCCTGCCGCGTCCATAGCGATACCCGTGCCGTTGACGCCACCGCCAACGACAACAACATCATACTTTTCGTGCTCGATAGCCATTGCTACTTAACTCCCGACATATTGAAAAGGCGCGCGATCTCCAAGAGCACTTTTCAGCGGTAATGCAGCGCATACTATTATTATGCGAAAATCAGAAGTATTCGTAAAGGAAAATAAAGAAAATAAACGAAAGATTGGGGGCGATAAAGATTGTTGGCAAAAGAAAATAGAAAAACGGTCAGACGATGTGAAGTTCTACATTGTGCTCGTTGAGCAGGCGTTGAATGTCGGTCGGTGGTTGCCGGTCTGTAAAGATAACGTCGGCCTGAGTAATGCTGCCCAGGCGCACCATGGCTTTGCGGCCGAATTTGGAGTGGTCTGCACCAAGCAGCACCTGATCCGAGTTGGCAATGATGGCCTGGGCAACCCGAACCTCCCGGTAATCAAAATCGAGAAGGGAGCCATCATTGTGAATACCGCTGATGCCGATAATGCCGAAGTCCATCTTGAACTGATTGATAAAATCTCTTGTCGCTTCACCAACAATACCACCGTCCCGGGTTCTTACTTCGCCCCCGGCAATAATCACGTGGAAATCTTCCTTCACTGAAAGGATGGAGGCCACATGCAGGTTGTTGGTAACGATTTGCAGGTTATTTTTCTGAAGCAGGGCGTGGGCTATGGTTTCCGTTGTGGTTCCGATGTTGATGAACATCGAAGAGTTGTCCGGAATCATTGCCACCAGTGCGTTGGCGATGCGCTCTTTTGCTTCCAGGTCCATGATTTTCCGGGCCTGGTAGGCGGTGTTCACTGTGCTTGACTCAATGCCAGCGCCCCCGTGGTGCCGGCGAAGCTTGTTCTGACTGGCCAGTTGATTCAGGTCCCGGCGGATGGTTTGTGGTGTTACCTTGAACTGATCGACCAACTGTTCTGTTGTAACAAATCCGTTTTGCTGGATGAGTTCCAGTATCAAGTCCTGCCGGCGACGCTGTACCATTCAACCACTCCTGCATTGAGTTTTTCTGATACGAAACCTGAAGGCGTTAATCAGCGCTCATCAGGTGTTCGAAAACACCGTCCGAGTTTAGAACGTTTGGCGTGTATCTGCAGCATTTTGCAGATGGAACCGTTCGTCAGGCCGGTCAAAATACCTTGGCATTCCTGCTCAAAAAGGTAAAAATGCGAACAAATAAGAAAACGGGGTAGAAAAGGGTGGTAAAAAGGGATGATGAAACAATGAGTGAGTACATTCTCTCAATCGATCAGGGAACCACGAGTTCCCGGGCAATACTGTTTGATCTGCAGGGGAACATTTGCGCCACCCGTCAGGAAGAATTTCCACAGCATTTTCCCGCCAGCGGCTGGGTAGAGCATGACCCTGAGGCTATCTGGAGCTCCGTACAGAAAACGGTTAACACACTGATGGCGGAAGAGTGTGGCGAGTCCGACAAAGTGCTGGCCGCAGGCATTACCAACCAGCGTGAAACAACCGTACTCTGGGACAGAACAACCGGGAAGCCCGTTTATAACGCCATTGTCTGGCAGGACAGGCGCACGGCCTCTTACTGCGAATCGCTTAAAAGCGAGGGCCTGGAGCCCTGGGTTAATAGCAAGACGGGCCTCTTGATTGACCCCTATTTTTCAGCCACCAAAATCCGCTGGATACTGGATAATGTAGCCGGCGTGAGTGAGCGGGCAGAACGGGGCGAGCTGGCCTTCGGTACCATCGACAGCTTCCTGCTCTGGCGCCTGACCGGCGGAAAGGTGCATCGCACAGATGCGACCAACGCAAGCCGGACAATGCTTTTTAATATACATACGCAGAGCTGGGATTCCGAGCTTCTGGACCTGTTTGGTATTCCGGCCTCACTGCTTCCGGAAGTGATGGATTCGGCGGACGATTTCGGGCAGATAACCGCATGCGAAGCGCTGAACGGTCTGTCCGTTACCGGCGTTGCCGGTGACCAGCAGGCGGCGCTGTTCGGGCAAACCTGCTTTGACGCCGGAACCGCAAAGAGTACCTATGGCACCGGCTGTTTCCTTATGCTCAATACCGGAGATAAAGCGCTGGAATCAAAACACCGGCTGCTGACGACGGTAGCCTACCGGATCAATGGCAAGCCCACTTATGCCCTGGAGGGCAGTATATTTATTGCCGGTGCGGCTATCCAGTGGCTGCGGGACGGGTTACAACTGATTCGTGAGGCCTGTGAAACCGAACCTCTGGCAGAGGGAACGCCGGTTGATCACGGAGTTTATCTTGTGCCGGCCTTTACGGGGCTTGGTGCCCCTTACTGGGACCCTAACGCTCGCGGGGCCATCTTCGGGCTGACCCGGGACACCGGAATAAAGGAAATCGTAACAGCGGGCCTGCAGTCTGTGTGTTATCAGACAAAAGATTTGCAGAAGGCGATGGAGAAAGACGGGGTCAGGCCAATAATGCTCCGTGTCGACGGCGGAATGGTCGCCAATAACTGGGTTCTGCAATTTCTTGCTGACATCCTCGGTGCCCGGGTTGACCGGCCAACCATGGTGGAAACAACGGCGCTGGGCGTTGCGTATCTTGCGGGGTTGCAGGCGGGCATTTACAGCTCACTGGATGAACTGGCCGGGCTGTGGCGCTGTGATCGCAGTTTTGAACCAGTGATGAGCAAGGAAGGCCGCGATAACCTGTACGATGGCTGGCTTCAGGCGGTGCGGAAGCTGTAACTCGGGTGGCTCCACCTGTCAGGGTTATCGGACACCCAGTTCCCTAAGGCGTTTGTAGAGCGTATTTCTGCTAATGCCTAACTCCTTCGCGGTTTTCGACACGTTCCCTGAGCACTGATGATAGGTGCGCAACGTTGCCGCGAATGGTTCCGGGGCCCCGTTTGGTGGTTTCTCATCTATGGTTGTGCTGTATCCGGCAGGGAGTTCGACTGCCGCGGTATCGCCAGGATGCTCCTGCTCTGGTGGCTGGACCCCGAATTCAGCCAGAAAATCTTCCGGCAGATGCCAGATCTGAACATCTTCGCCGTTGGCTATAGCTATGGCAACCCGTATCACATTCGTGAGTTGGCGAATGTTGCCTGGCCATGGGTGGCTTTCAAGTGCCGCCATAACCCGCGGGGAAAGCTCCGTTGATTGCTCCTTATCTCTGTGTGATCGGTAAATAGTCTGTATCAGTGTGTGTCTGTCGGTACGGGCTCTCAGCGGGGGAAGTTCGACAGATAATCCGTTGATGCGGTAATACAGGTCTGCACGGAACCGGCCGGACTCAATACGTGATGTCAGAGATCGGTTGGTGGCAGTTACCAGCAAGATATCAACGGGAATTCGCTCAGTAGACCCTACCGGTGTTACCTCCCGCTCCTGAAGCACCCTGAGCAATCGTGATTGAGCGGGAAGCGGCATCTCCCCGATTTCATCAAGAAACAGAATGCCCTTGTGCGCCGTACGGATAAAACCCGGTGAGCCCTGTGCTCTTGCTCCGGTGAAAGCTCCGGGTTCGTAACCAAATAATTCCGATTCCACGAGTTCAGGTGGTATGGCAGCACAGTTCACGGAGACCAGTGGGTTGTTCTTCCTGCTACTGCTCTCATGAAGTGCTTTCATTAACACCTCCTTACCAACACCGGTTTCTCCCGTAATCAGTACAGGGATGCCCCGGTGCAACACCTTCAGAGCCTGGTCCGCGCAACGCTGGACCGTGAGATCCCCGTATTCGAGCTGCCAGGGCTTTGTGCCTGCGTCCCGCGGTGCTGATTCAGAGCGGGCTGCTTCTGGTGTCGTGCGTTGAGGAATGAGCTGAACTGGACGTTTCAGTCTTGCGCTTAGCCTTACCTTGCTACGAGTAATTAGCTGCATGGGGACGTGCTCAGGCTGTGCCAGAATGTAGTTGTGATGACTGGTGAATAGCTCGTCAAGCCTTGTGCCCGTTGTGTTGGTGCCGACTAGTTGGTCCGCACGTTGATTGCTGGCAGTGACGAGTCCGGAGTCGTCACAGACAAGAATGCCAGACCAGGGGCTATCAAAATTGTCTGCCGTGGTATTGAGCGTAATCTGGAAGTGGCTGGCCTCAAACTGACGGGTTATCAGGCGGTTTTCGACAGACTGCGACAGCAGCCGAACCATGCCCAGGGTATGGGCCTGTGGCAGGTAGGCATCGCTGAATACGCTTAGCACGCCGGCCAGTTCTTTCTGTGCATCAAAAACGGGCGCTGCCGAGCCCGTCAGGCTTCTGTTTATCTTCAAAAAGTGCTCGTTGCGCTGCACCTGAATCGGGGTTCGGGTAAGAATAGCAGTACCGATGGCATTGGTTCCCTGTACCTGCTCGTGCCAGTTTGCACCGGGGCGAAACCAGGGCTTAAGCCTCTGCTCTGTTATTCGTTCGTCACCCCAGGCCTGCAGTACGCAGGCATTTGGGTTTGCCAGCAATATAAGGCACCGGCTATTGGAAAGAACATTTTTGTAGTAAGGGATGACCTCTGCTTCAGCGGTGGTGTGCAACTCGCTGTAGGCGTATTTGTCGCCGGTGGAGCAGGGCGCCTGAACAGGCTGATGGTCGGGCTCAAGCCCCCACTCAATGCAGCGGCTCCAGGACTCGGCGATAATGCCCCGGTAATGCGAATAGTCGCTTTTTCTCATGAGTCTTTCCCTGTACGTTCGTTTTTATTGTCAGCCGCAGCACGGGCAGTCAGGTGTTCAGTTTAAGGCGTTTGATTGTTCAATCATCTGTGCAAAATGTGTTCACGTCAATGTTCATCTTAAACAGTTTATTGCTATCCGAACATTTTATATGTTCGGATAGGAAATGCTTGCTGTCTTTAAATGTGTTTAAAATTAATGTGTTATTTATTTCGTGTATCAGATTTCCTGAAGCGGTACAGGTTTTGCCTCTGAATGACTCGAGAATGATTCGAAAACGAATGTCCTGGGTGGTTGGACAAGCCCCTTGAGCGACTGAATATAAGAACAAAAAGGAAAGTCTATGTCCCTGACACTGGAGAATATCTCCCGTGAAGTAGACGGTGTTGACTACATACGTGACGCCAATCTGACCTTTGAAGCCGGCTCGTTCAATGTTCTGCTTGGGCGCACGCTGGCGGGGAAAACGTCTCTCATGCGGCTGATGGCAGGGCTGGATAAGCCTACGAGTGGCCGATTACTGTACAAAGGTGGCGACGTAACCGGGCAGAGTGTGCAACGCCGCAATGTATCAATGATTTATCAGCAGTTTATAAATTATCCAAACCTGACAGTTTACGAAAATATAGCCTCGCCTCTGCGTCTGGCCAAAATGCCAGATCATGAAATTGACCGCCGCGTTAAAGAAACGGCAGCCATGCTGCAGATTGATTCACTACTGAAGCGTTACCCTCTGGAGCTCTCAGGCGGGCAGCAACAAAGAACTGCCATGGCGCGGGCGTTGGTTAAAGATGCCACTCTGGTTCTGTTTGATGAGCCGCTGGTTAATCTGGATTACAAGCTGCGAGAAGAGCTCCGTGCCGAACTCCGGCACTTGTTCCGTGAGCGTCAATGCATTGCGGTGTACGCCACCACCGAGGCGAGTGAGGCACTGGCCCTTGGTGGCACAACCACGCTGTTACACGAAGGCCGGATTGTTCAAACCGGTCCGGTAGTGGATGTCTACCGGGCACCGGTCAATACGCTGGCAGCCCAGCTGTTCAGCGAGCCTCCCATGAATATGATTCGGGGACGAGTCACAGAAACGGAGGTGACATTTGATGAATACTCCCACCATGCACTGTCTCAGGACCTTTCAGTATTAACACCGGGTGATTACTGGTTTGGCATTCGCCCAAGCCATATAGGGTTGGTGCCTGCGAGTAACGAAGATCTGGAGATAGCCATGGAAGTGGAGCTTACTGAGATCAGTGGCTCGGAAACCTTTATGCATGTAAAGAACCGCTACTTCGAAATGGTGCTTCAGTTAATGGGCGTGCATTCGTACCGTACCGGAGCGGCCGTTAAGGTTTACCTGCCTGTTAACCGCTTATTTGTGTTTGATCACAATGAGCAGTTGGTACATACACCGTCCGTTATGCCCCGGGGAGCTGCCTGATGGCTGAAATTCAGTTGAAATCCCTTGCGCACAGCTACAGCGCCACGCCCGACAGCCCGGCAGATTATGCTATTCACCAGCTGGACCATGTCTGGGCAAAAGGTGGGGCCTATGCCCTGCTTGGCCCATCCGGGTGTGGCAAAAGTACCATGCTGAATATTATCTCCGGGCTACTGCAACCCTCGGAAGGAGAGGTGTTGTTCGACGGTAAGCGGGTGAACGAATTTTCGCCCAGAGATCGCAATATTGCACAGGTGTTCCAGTTCCCTGTTGTCTACGACTCTATGACGGTTTACGACAACCTGGCGTTTCCGCTACGAAACAACAAGGTTCCTGCATCGCAAATCAAGACCCGGGTTCTTGAAATTGCCAGTGTATTGGAAATTGAGGGCAAGCTGAGCAAGAAGGCAAAAAACCTGACCGCTGACGAAAAGCAGAAAGTATCGATGGGTCGTGGGCTGGTTCGTGAGGATGTATCGGCCATTCTGTTTGATGAACCTCTGACGGTTATTGATCCACAGCTTAAATGGAAGTTACGCCGCAAACTGAAACAGATTCATGAGCAGTTTGATATTACGATGATTTATGTCACGCACGACCAACTGGAGGCTTCAACATTTGCCGACAAAATTGCCGTGATGTACGAAGGCAAAATCGTTCAGTTTGGTACGCCGACTGAATTGTTTGAGCGCCCGAACCATACCTTTGTTGGCTTTTTTATTGGCAGCCCGGGAATGAATCTTATTGAGGTGCAGCGCTGCGAGCGCGGTGTGTGCTTTGGCGATATTACGGTGCCGCTTGAAGGATGGCAGATCGCTGCACTTGAGAAGCGAGCGGGTAACAACGTCAAACTGGGCATCCGCCCGGAGTTTGTCGAGATTACGAGCCAGGCCACAGACGACACCCATGAAGCCCGCCTGATGGATCTCGAAGATCTTGGCACCTACAAAATCGCTACCGTTCAGCTTGGCCAAGAAAAACTGAAGGTGCGCCAGAGTGAAGACTTTTCTGAAGATACAGGTACCAACGTTCACCTTTCATTCCCGAAGCAGTGGCTGATGCTTTATGTGGATGAATACCTGATTGCGGAGCAACAGTGATGGCGAAAATACCGAACAACAAAGCCTGGTGGCTGGTACTGCCGGTCTTTATTCTGGTGGCTTTTTCTGCCCTGATACCGCTGATGACCGTAGTTAACTACTCTGTGCAGGATATTTTCGGGCCGGGGCAGGCTTACTATGTTGGCACGGAATGGTTCAAAGAGGTTCTGACGGACGAACGGCTACAGGATTCGCTGATCCGTCAGTTCATATTTTCAGGAGCCGTGCTGCTTATCCAGATTCCCCTTGGTATTGGTATTGCGCTGATGATGCCAAAATCCGGTATCAAGGCATCACTGGTTCTCATCTTGCTGGCCATCCCGTTGCTGATTCCCTGGAACGTTGTCGGGACCATCTGGCAGATTTTTGGCCGCAGCGACATCGGGCTTTTTGGCTGGGCGCTGAATGCGCTGGGGCTTGATTACAATTATACGGGCAGTACCGGCGATGCCTGGTTTACGGTACTGCTGATGGATGTCTGGCACTGGACCCCACTGGTAGCGCTACTTTGCTATTCCGGTTTGCGGGCTATTCCCGAAGCCTTTTATCAGGCAGCAGAAATAGATCGCGCCTCAAAGTGGGCGGTGTTCCGCTACATTCAGCTTCCACGCCTCAAGAATGTTCTGGTTATTGCTGTACTGCTGCGGTTTATGGACAGCTTCATGATTTACACAGAGCCTTTTGTGTTAACCGGTGGCGGGCCCGGTAGTTCAACTACGTTCCTGAGTCAGACCCTGACAACTATGGCCATTGGTCAGTTTGATCTGGGCCGGGCGGCTGCCTTCTCGCTGATCTATTTCCTGATTGTATTGTTGATCTCCTGGCTGTTTTTCACAGCGATCACCAACGCCGATAAAGAAAAATAGGGAGCACGTGATGA
>CAYUTG010000028.1:2173-6291 GCA_964447555.1 uncultured Marinobacter sp. | reverse complement strand
AAAAACACGCTCAAAAGGCATTGGGATAACCATTTACATTGCCCTGCTTCTGACGCCGATCTACTGGTTGCTGAACATGTCATTCAAGACCAACGAGGAAATTCTTGGCGGGCTGACACTGTGGCCAGAGCACTTCACGTTCGCAAACTACGCGGTCATTCTCACCGATCCGAGTTGGTACAACGGCTATATCAACTCCATGATTTACGTCACCATGAACGTCATTATTACACTGCTTGTGGCACTGCCTGCGGCCTATGCGTTCAGCCGCTACAAATTTGTTGGCGACAAGCACCTGTTCTTCTGGCTGCTCAGCAACCGGATGGCGCCGCCAGCGGTATTCCTGCTGCCATTCTTTCAGTTGTATTCCTCTATCGGCCTTTTCGATACCCATATTGCTGTTGCTTTGGCCCACTGCCTGTTTAATGTGCCGCTGGCCGTCTGGATTCTGGAAGGTTTTATGTCGGGGGTGCCACGGGAATACGATGAAATGGCCTATGTAGATGGCTATTCGTTCCCCAGGTTCTTTATAAAAATATTTTTGCCGATGATTCGTTCTGGCATCGGGGTAACAGCATTTTTCGCCTTCATGTTTTCATGGGTCGAACTGCTTCTGGCCCGCACACTGACCTCTGTGGATGCACAACCGATTGGTGCAATTATGACCAGAACCGTTGGTGCCGATGGCATCGACTGGGGGGTACTTGCCGCTGCCGGTGTGCTCACGATTATTCCGGGTATTCTGGTGATCTGGTTCGTTCGGAACCATGTGGCGACCGGTTTTGCTCTTGGCCGTGTATAAAGGAGATCAGCAATGCTTGCCTGGATGAACTGGACACCGTCAGTGGCGATTTTCTTCGCTGTCATAGCGGTGATTCTCACCATTATGACCGTTGGTGAAATTGTCTTTCCCTGCACAGAGAGAAAAGGCTTCCTTCCCATTTCGACTACACGTGGCGACCGATTGTTTATCGGGCTGCTGTTTGCGGCCTACATTCACCTGGCATTTCTGGCGGTTAGTACGATCAGTTTATGGGTGGCGCTGGTTATTTCAGTTATCTGGTTGCTGGTGTTATTGCGCTGGGGGTAGCGGGCAGTCACCGCCAGATTTTGCAGAGCCAGGCCAGAGTTAGAAATGTTTCGGTAAAGAGTTGTAAAATTTTCGCAAGCGAACTAATTTCGTGATTATGATCGAAATCGAGCAGGTTTTAGATTTCGGTTAACCAGATAGTGGCCTGCGGGCGCTATGTAACGAAAATGGGGCCGCACTCGCTCCGTTCTAACAATAGTCAAACGAATGAGGTTGGGTATGTTCAAGAACAAAAACTATCCCCGAACCTTGCTCCTCAGTGCCGCAATAGGCGCTATGGGGCTCGGTTTAAGCCTGCCTGCCAGTGCTGACCAATACTCAGACGCTGCGGAAAAGTGGGTAAACAACGCCTTCAAACGGTCTACTCTGACCAAAGAAGAACAAATGAAAGAGATGAAGTGGTTTATTGAGGCCGCTAAGCAGTTCCGTGGCATGGACATTAACGTTGTTTCCGAAACGATTGCCACGCACGAGTATGAATCCAGCGTTCTGGCCAAGGCTTTTTCTGAAATTACCGGTATTAACCTGACCCACACATTAATTCAGGAAGGTGATGTCATTGAGAAGCTGCAAACGCAAATGCAGTCTGGCCGCAACATTTATGATGGCTGGGTTAACGACTCTGACCTGATTGGTACTCACTTCCGTTACGGAAAAGTGGTTCCTATTGATGAAATTATGAATGGTGATGGCAAAGACCTTACGCTTCCGACACTCGATCTTGATGATTTTATCGGCCTGGACTTCACCACCGGGCCGGATGGAGTGCTTTATCAGCTACCCGATCAGCAATTCGCGAACCTTTACTGGTTCCGTGCGGACTGGTTCGAGCGTGATGATCTGAAAAAACAATTCAAAGCTAAATACGGGTATGACCTGGGTGTGCCGGTAAACTGGTCCGCTTATGAAGACATTGCCGAATTCTTCTCGAACGATGTGAAAGAAATCGATGGCGAGCGGGTTTATGGCCACATGGATTATGGCAAAAAAGACCCGTCTCTTGGCTGGCGGTTCACAGATGCCTGGTTCTCAATGGCCGGTGCGGGAGATAAAGGCCTGCCGAACGGCCTGCCAGTTGACGAATGGGGCATTCGTGTTGAGGAGTGTCACCCAGTCGGCTCCAGCATGAGTCGGGGTGGGGCCACCAACGCGCCAGCCGCGGTATACGCCACCGAAAAATATGTTGAATGGATGCGGAAATATGCGCCACCAGAAGCGCAGGGCATGACGTTCTCGGAGTCTGGTCCGGTACCCGCGCAGGGGCATATCGCTCAGCAGATCTTCTGGTACACGGGCTTCACCGCCAGCATGGTTAAAGACGGTCTGCCGGTTGTGAATGAAGACGGAACGCCAAAGTGGCGTATGGCACCTTCGCCGCACGGGCCGTACTGGGAAGAGGGCATGAAGCTGGGGTATCAGGACGTAGGTTCCTGGACTTTCATGAAGTCCACGCCGAAGAAACGCCGGCTTGCGGCCTGGCTGTATGCTCAGTTTACTGTGTCTAGAACCGTGTCTCTTGAGAAAACTATCGCAGGTCTAACGCCGATTCGTGACTCTGATATCAACTCTGAGGAAATGACAGAGCTGGCACCGAAGCTTGGCGGCCTGGTTGAGTTTTATCGCAGCCCGGCACGGGCTCAGTGGACACCAACCGGCACCAACGTGCCTGACTATCCGAAACTGGCTCAGTTGTGGTGGCAGTACATTGCGCAGGCTGCCAGCGGGGAGGCTACCCCTCAGAAAGCACTGGATGGCCTGGCCGAAGCTCAGGACCGTGTCATGGAGCGTCTTGAGCGCGCCAATGTACAACCAAAGTGCGGCCCAAAACTGAATGAGCCACGTGATCCGCAGTACTGGCTGTCGCAGCCAGGTGCTCCAAAACCCAAACTGGCGAATGAAAAGCCACAAGGCGAAACTATCGCCTATAAGGAGTTGCTAAAAACCTGGGACCAGGCTCGCTAAGTATTTTCTGAGTCTTACCAGGCACAGCCTGTCGCATGAGAACAACCCGAGTGCGACAGGCTTATTCCTCCTTTACTCTTCTGGCATGGCATAACCTGGCTATGCATTCACACGCAGACAGACTTGCGTCATACTCCCCTCATCGTGTTTTATATCACTCTGCCCGGTCCCTCCGGGTTAAGCCGGGAATATGGTGAAGGGGGCGGCATCATGGCTCAGAATCACAGTGTGCAGAATGAAACCATTACCTGGCAGGCTGATACCTGTTATCTGGGCACCGTGCTGGTTGCGCGAACAACCGAAGGCATTTGTGCGGTGTTGCTGGGAGACTCCACCGAAGAGTTGGTCGCTGATCTTGCCCGACGATTTCCCGGTTCTGTTTTATTGCACACGGCCAACTCCAGAGATGAGTGGTTCATCAGTGTTATGAACCATCTGGTTGATAGCCGAAAAGCGTTTCCCCTCCATCTGGATATGCGCGGAACGAATTTTCAGCGGCGGGTCTGGCAGGCGTTGCTGAGCATTCCTTCGGGCAGTTGCACCAGTTACGGAGAACTGGCCCGCAAAGTTGGTGTCCCGTCTGGGTCTCGTGCCGTTGCTGGTGCCTGTGCCGCCAATCCGCTGGCTGTGCTGGTTCCCTGCCACCGGGTACTTAAAGGCGATGGCGGCCTGTCCGGGTATCGCTGGGGTATCAAGCGCAAACAGGCCTTGCTTGATCACGAGCAGTCGTTATCCGAGCGTTAAACGTCACCCAGGCCCTGATGTCTTGAACCAGTTCTCAAAACCTTTCCGCAAGGCCCCATCTGCAGCGACAGATTTGAGGCACAGTTATCTTTAAGCGCCCAGGTATTTCGGTATCTTACCGTAACAACATGTAACCCGATAAATGTCATGGCCAATAAAAACAGGGACTTCGTCTGACATGCTGCTGGTTCTCGCCGGATCTATTCTCACATTCACCATGGTTCAGGAAGCAACCGTGGTTGAGCCCTTTGATAAGGGCACCGTTGTTATCGAGCAGAATGTCGATCCCAGCCCGGTGCTTTTTCGGTCCGATATCCGCGTT
>CAYUTG010000028.1:0-2163 GCA_964447555.1 uncultured Marinobacter sp. | reverse complement strand
ATTAAAAAATCACTTAAAGTTCCTTTCTCTTCTTTCTCCTCTTGTTGAACAGAAGTACAGCAACATTGTTCGCCAGGCGTACGATTACAGTTGTGGTAGTGCGGCACTGACCACCATTCTGAACTTTTATCTCGGCCGTTCCCTGTCTGAGCGACAGGTTATGGAAGGGTTGCTCCATTACGGAGAAAGTGAACGAATTGTCGCGCGCCGGGCGTTCTCCATGCTGGATATGAAGCGCCTGGTCACCGCACTGGGGTATCCTTCCGGCGGCTTCCGGGCCACCATTGATGACCTGAAAGACCTTGATCACCCCGCTATTGTTCCCATTCATCACGCCGGTTTTAAACACTTTGTGGTACTTCGTACCATCCGGGACGGCCGTGTTTTTCTGGCGGACCCCTCGGTGGGGAATATTTCTTTCCCGCTGGCAGAGTTTGAAGAGAAGTGGGATGACAACGTGCTTTTCATTGTATTTCCGGGCAGTGATAAACCGCTCGATAATCTGGAACTGAAGGAGGAAGACCTTCGTTTTATAGATGATCAGACCATGACTCTGTTAGCGCTGAAGAAAATGCCTGAGTTTCATGAGGCAACAGAAAGACGCGTTCAGAACTTGCTGGAACGCCAGAAGAATAATCCGGACGGTAGTGTAGAGAACACCCGAAAACAACTGTATTACCGTCGTAATTAATTCTCCGGGTTCGCCCCGGAACAGGAACACTACAAATAAAATAAGGGAGTCAGGATGAATCGTTGGTTTGTGCGAGGTTTTATCCTTGTTTCCGCGGCGGGTCTGCTTCCGGGCATGGTCCTGGCGCAGGAAGGAAGTGTAGACCAGGCGCGGGAAGCGCTGTCAAAGCAGGAGGGTGATAAAGATTCATCCCGCCAGTTGGAGGAGGTATTTCAGGCTGCGGAGAAGAACTACTCCCTGCAGAAGAAGGGGACTCATGCCCTGAGTTACTCTTTTGACTATTCCTACACCGCAGACCAGCGGCTGGATCTGGCCATTACCGGTGGCTCAGTCAGGAACCTGGATGTGGTGCCTTCGGCCACTCATAACTTCACCAATGCCTTCTCGTACGATTACGGTTTGCTGGATAACCTGACGGTTGGTACGCGTATTCCGTTGGTGGTGAAATACGATACCGAAGATGAGCTGAATACCTACGGCTTTGGCGATATATCGTTTACCGGGCGGTGGCAGCCGTTTGCCTATGTGCCGGGCAAAATGTCGACAACGCTGTTTGGTACGCTGACGACCAAAACCGGTGTCAGCCCTTATGAAATTGATATTAAAGAGCAACTGTCTACCGGTAGTGGTTATTATTCGTTAGGCGGTGGTGTCAGCCTTTCCAAGGTACTCGACCCGGTTGTTATTTTTGGTTCGGCAAGTGCAACCTACAACCTGCCCGCCGACAACCTTCAACAGGTTCGTGGTGCCCGTTTGCTTGAAAAAGTAGATCCTGGGTTTGGATTGTCGGGCTCTGCAGGCTTTGCCTACTCACTGTCGTACGATATTTCTCTGAGCATTTCCGCCCAGATCAGTTACAGCGATGAAACCGTTCTTACCTTCCGGAATGGCGATCAGGCCATGGCGCAGGATCAGATGACCGGCTTTCTGAGTATGTCTCTGGGTACCCGTGTCAGTGATACCACCATCGTTAATACCAGTCTGGGCATTGGCCTGACTGAAGACGCACCGGATTTCTCCCTGGGTGTATCCCTGCCCATTAATTTCTCCGGCCTCAAAGAGTGATTGCGACCGCCGACAATTTACGGGAAGGGAAGATGTACATGGGACAACATAGCCACAAACGCAAGATTCTCGGGGCATTGATCGCCGCGACCATCTCCTGTGGTGCAGAAGCCCAGCTTGCGCAGAACCTTACTATTCACCCGAAAGCCCTGGCGCTGGGCAATGCGGTAACAGCAGACCCGCCGGGCATTATGGCGATTCACTATAACCCGGCGGGTCTCACCAAACTGGACGGCCGTCAGCTGGAGGTGAACCTGCTGAGTGTCTACCTGGACGCCGATGCGAACTTCACGGCACCGGACGGGTATGAGATTTTCGGCATTGACGGTCTTGAAACCGACCCGCTGACAGGGAAGCAACGGGACCCTGTGGCCAACACCCACAGTCACACCAATAACGTGGCACTG
>CAYUTG010000027.1:0-22717 GCA_964447555.1 uncultured Marinobacter sp. | reverse complement strand
CCAATACACACCCTGAAGCCATACAAACGCGACCACCGGTTTTCTGAGCGAGTGTAGAATCGCATCGTCCCAGAGGTTGCCTGTCTGGCTGAATTTACGCTCCAGTGCCCCGATGATATGGCTGGCGATGTAGGCAATGACCGCTGTGCCAAATACCAGCGCAAACACCACAATACCAACGCGCCAGCCTTCGGACAGAAGGCCAAAATTTTTGATCCAGCCATTCAGTATGGCAAGTGCGTCTCCGATCATGAATCCCTCAGATTACTCAGATTTATCCAATAAAAACGTCGGTGCCTGGCTGAACCTGTTCAAACAGTTCCAGAACGTCTGCATTGCGCATACGGATACAGCCATGCGACATGGGAATGCCCATGGGCTCAGTATCTGGCGTGCCATGAATGTATATGAAGCGATGAAAAGTATCGACCCCAACTCCCCGGTTTTTGCCGGGTTCGCGACCACAGAGCCAGAGAATACGGGTAAGAATCCAGTCCCGTTCAGGGTAGCGTTCGGCCAGTGCGATATCACATACCTCGCCGGTTGGCCGACGTGCCCGGAATACAGAGTTAAGAGGTAGTCCGTCACCAATCATGGCACGGATATAGTGTTCGCCACGCGGGGTGCAGCCACTGTTTTCCCGCTCCCCCGGCCCGGCAAGGGCCGTCGAAACCGGATACCGGGCCAGAGTTTTGCCGGAACGACTGGCAAGCGTGAGAGTCTGCTGGTCCAGCAGAACCTCTATATACGCATCTGAACGGCCTTTCTGGCTCATGCCGGTTAAACTCCCTGAGTGTGACGCCAGAGGGGAGCCTAACCGAGAGTAAGGAGTTCAGGCAACCGAGATATGGCCACCAATAGACGACATCAGCATGGCATCTTCGGCCTGCATGCCTGCGGCCAGGAAGGGCACGAGACGAGCCGCGATTTCCTGAACCGTGGTTTCAACACCCAGCTTGTTCTCGAGAATGTCCCGTAGCGCATCGCTGCTGGACATGGTGAACGCCGTCGCTCCCAGCATGAACTGAATGCGCCAGTAACGGTCAACGGCAGATAACTGAGGCGTTGCTTCCTTCAATAACCGCATAAAACGATTAAATGGCTGACCATACTGCTGCTCCAGAAACTTGCGCAAATGCCCCTGGGACTGGGTATAGGCAAGGCCAAGCAGGCGCATAAAAATCGAAATGCCCTGCTCGTTACGCTGAGGCATACGAACCGCGCTTTCCGTCAGTGCCGAGAGCGTCTGGTTCAGGGTTGCAGGCTCACCATCGCAGTGCTTTTCAAGTTCATCGAATGCCTTTTCAAGTGTGGCCGAAAATGGCGTGAGAAAGCGGGCAAAAACCGCGTGTATCAGCGCGTTCTTAGAACCAAAGTGATAGTTGACTGCCGCCAGATTAACTTTCGCTTTGCTGGTAATCATGCGCAGTGAGGTTTCAGAGAACCCCCGTTCAGCGAACAGTTCTTCAGCTGCATCGAGAATGCGGTCTACGGTATCAGACTGAGCCATTTTATTATCAGAGCCTCTAGCAAACGTCTGTTTGAAACATACGTTTGACACACAATGATGTCAAGCTCTCGGCTCTGGTTCCGCCACAACTTCCCGCCAGCCATGATCAATCGCACTCTGGTTGCCGTCAAAAAATGCCTGCTGTACCCGGTTATAAGCTTTTTCGGCTTCCAACAGATAAATAAGATAAAGCCGAACGTGCTCCCGCCGTACCAGATATTTTGGCACAGAGTGATTTTCAGACAACCTGAGCAGATTACTGAACCGGGTGTTTTTCAACGCAGGGTTAAACTCGGCCATGCGGGCACATTGCCAGATCAGACCCTCCTTGCCTTCAAGGTGAGCCGCGTGCTTTCTCGCATCTTTCAACATGCGCTGCCGCCGAACAATAAGATCAAGGTAGGAGGGTCTGGACGTATACATCTGCCGGACCGCTGGAATACCCAGTAACAGAACAATAACAAAGGCACCAAACCCCGTTCCGGCAATCCAGGCCGGCACGAACCCACTCATACCGCTCAGAAAAACAACCGCTGCCAGCAAGGCACTGAACAGCCACAAATCGCGGCTACGGCGTGCCGTTGCCAGGGTGTAGTTGTCTGGCCAGCCATTCATTGCCAGAAGGTCAAAATCCATCAGCAGCACCCGGTCACACTGACGTAGCATTAACCTGAGTTTGCGTTGTCTCGAGGCCGCCAGCACCTGCTCACTCGTCTCGCCTTCAGCGTCTGGTGCTGGCTCAATGTCATCAGGGGGATTCGCATCTGTTTGTGGCGCTGTGTTACCAGGGTGCTTCTGGCTGACTTCAGCAACCGTTGGCTCACCATCATCCGGCCCGGCTGAGCCCGTTTCTGCAGGCACAGGATCAGCCGCCCGGCCCTGCCGGAGTACGGCTTCGCGGGCGGGCCCTGCACCCGTAGATTGTGTAGCGGTCTGACGATCAGCCATTATCGATTGCTCTTGTACCAGAGTCCTGCCAGTCATTTGGGGGACACGTTTATCAGGCTATCGACAGTCTGCCGGTATTCTTGAGCTTTCTCGCTCAGACAATGGGCTAACACGCCGGCCTCGCTTGGCAACGGCCGGCCCACTCGTTATCCTTTGCGCACTTGCGAGATGGCAAGAATCAATTCTTATTAACGGGGTCCGGTCATGTTTACAGGTATTGTTCAGGGAATTGCTACCGTTGAAGACGTTGTCTCGGCACCGGGCCTGAGCACGTTCGCCATCCGCTTTCCTCACGGAAAAACGGAAGGTGTTGCTATTGGCGCCTCTGTGGCCATAAACGGCACCTGCCTGACCGTCACCCGCCAGGAAAACGAAACCCTGTATTTCGATGCCATGCAGGAAACACTGGGGCTGACAACGCTGGGCCAGCTCAAGCCTGGTGACGAAATCAATTTTGAGCGGGCAGCACGCATTGGTGATGAGGTAGGTGGGCACCTGCTGTCCGGCCACATACACACCACGGCCACGCTGATCGACATTCTGCGCCCGGAAAACAACGTGACGCTCTGGTTTGAAGTGCCGGAAGCATGGGCTCGCTATGTTTTCCCAAAGGGGTACATTGCCATTAACGGAGCCAGCCTGACCATTGGCGAGGTTCAGAACAGCCGGTTTAACGTTCACCTGATTCCGGAAACACTCAGGGCAACGACCTTCGGCAAAGCCAGCACCGGCGATATCGTCAACATCGAAATCGACAGCCAGACCCAGACCATCGTTGATACCCTTGACCGGCTGGGCTACACGCAGCCCGCGCCACCACGCTGATTTTCCTGCCTCCAGGTATCAGCCCGGCTCCTTCAGGCCAGCCTCAAAAACCACGAACCGTTTATCAGCGTCCAACTGGCGTACATAGGGAAAGAACCGGCGCAAGCTTCGGTGATACCCAAGGTGCCGGTTACCAACCATAAGCAATTTGCCATTGGGTGTCAGGTGCCCGGCAGCCTGAGCAAACAGCTTCAGCGCGATATGATCACCGACTGTACCGCCCTCATGAAACGGCGGGTTTAACAGAATCTGCTGAAACTGTCCGGTCGCGGCTTCAATGCCATCCCGGTGGCTAAACGTTACCTGAGCCTCCGGAGACAATCGGATAACATTGCGCCGGGCACTTGCGATCGCCTGGCTGGACACATCACTGAAGGTAACCGCCAGATCAGCGCGGACCTGCAGCGCCTGTATTCCCAGCACGCCATTGCCGCATGCCAGGTCCAGAACGCGGGCACTCTCAGGCAATGCCCCCGCAACCGCCTGCACATGGGGTAATAGCAACCGCGCACCTATATCCAGTTTTTCTCTGGCAAACACGGCCGGCAGAGCTTCAATAGTCAGGCCACCTCCAACCTCATAACCTTTCCAGGTGCCGGGCCAGCACTGCAATCCGACGTTTCCCGGACGACAAACCACCACCCTCGCCTTTTTTCGGGCGGGTGGAACGTCGTCGGTTATGACCGCTTCGGCAAACACCTTCACACTTTTGTCCGGAAGATGTTTGATCATGCCTCCGGCCACCAGCACACCGTTATCTGCAAGCACACTGTTGACCCAGCGCAGCAGCCAGGCCAGGTAATCGCTGTGTCTTGGGATGCGCATGACAATCAGGTCGTAACGCTCATCAGGCGGGCTTTCCCAGCTATATACCTGCCGGCTCCCGGCACCCGGCAAACGGGAGGCATTAAGGCCTGCATTGTGGGCCAGTGCACAGGGCAACACAGCGCTGTCGGCAACAACATCCGGGTAGAAACGGCTGAGGCCGAGCGTTAGCGCCCCGAACTGATCATCTACAACGAGCACCCGGGGCGGCTGTGCCTCTGAGTGTTCCGGGTGATCTGTTGCTGCCAACAACCGGAATGCATGTTCCAGCAACAGTTCATCGGCGGCATCCCAGGCTTTCAGCGACACATCACCACCAGGCCGGGACAGCAGCCACTGGCCGCCGGGCGTCTCCAGTTTTACGGGCGTCTTTTCGCGCATGGGGCTATTACTTTTTCAAAATTGTGTGTTTTAGGCTGATTATTCTAGAAATTAACCCTAAATTAGGCGCTGTTCACCAAACATACCCTTTGCCCCATACCCCTGGGGCTTTTTTTTTGCGCCGGATTCTTCAGCGGCACCGGCTATTACTCAGCGCCGGAACGCCCGGTATACGGTAAAACGAGGACCTTCAGACAGGCGCTCAACAGGCCCGATAAAGCGTTTGATCAGCGATTCATAGGGTAAGAAACTATTGGCAACCAGCCGAAGCTCGCCGCGGCGCTCAAGATGGCGGGATATATCCCGGAGAAAATTCTCAACAATGGACGTGTCAACTTTAACACCGGTGTGGAAAGGTGGGTTGGTGACAATGGCTGGCCACACACCGTTTGCTCCAGCCAGGCCGTCGGAAGCGGTAATAACACCCGTGGCACTTGCCCGATCATAGGTAGCGCGCGCACAGGTTACCGCCTGAAACTGAACATCTATTCCGTCAACAACGGCCGGGGCAAAGCCCTGACTACCCTGCCAGGTTTGCATCCAGGCCCCGATAACACCGGCACCACAGGCAAAATCCAGTACACGGCCTGCCTTTACAGGCGTGCTGGCCAGCGTTTCCAGCAACACACGGGTACCCTCATCAAGCTGACCCTGGCTGAAAATACCTGGCAGCCCTGCCACCTCCACTGACAAACCGGCACTGGCAATTCTGTGCCAGGCCATCCATTTTTCCAGCTGAAACGCCTCCAGCGGTGTAATATCTTCGGCACACCAGACCTGGCAGTGACGTGCACTGTCCACTTTTACTGCTCCTGGCGCACCTACCTTCAGCTGCTTGACGGCCCCGGCGATACCTTCTTTCTTTTCTCCGACCAGAATCAGCCTGGCACCTGAGGCCGACAACCACCGGGCAAAGGCAAGCCTCAGGTCAAGCTCGGCCCGCGCTTTGGGTAAAAACACAACCACCGTATCAAAGCTGCCAGCGCTGGCTTCATCCGGGTTATAGCCATAACACACCCGCCAGCCCGCGTGCCCGGCGAGCGTATCAGCATGACCTGCATGTTCGCTGACCAGCAGCCCGCCCACCGGCAGGCCCGCCAGCAAAGCCGGAGAGCTGGCACCAATAATGGCCAGACGCCCACCAAGCAGGTGGCGGTTTCTAAGCAGCGCTTCATGGGAGTTGGGCATGACAGACATGAATTGAGTGATTCCTGAGCGGTTGTAAATCCGGGGTACTTTAACCGGAATTCGCTCTGACTGGAATCAGCTCTGGCAGGAATCAGCCCACGAATCTCGCTGGCTTCAGCGGACCCTGAGGGCTGATCAAAGGAAAATAGAACCGAAAAGCGGGTACAAGGCTATTTATAGCGAGCAACTGTTCCTACACGTAAAGCATCTTCCGGGGTCATTTCCCAGGATTCACTCTGATGATCGCCCTGCGTTTTTCTGATATCCGCCCGAACATGAGATTGTGCGGTGGTTGATTTGCGAGAGGCAAACGCACTCAGTGCTTTTTGCATCAATTCCTTCATGGTCATCCTCCTTAACTTACTACGGTTACCACTGTACCAGATAAGAAGGTGACCAACTGTGACGACGCCACGGGTCACAAGGTGACGCCAATCACGGTTTTTTGACGCTATTTCACATTATTCGCTACAAAGACCTTTGGTGGCCCGAGCGAACCGGACGGGAAATCAGGTCGTCCACACTGGCCTGTTTATTTTGTGCGTGTTCTTCTTCACTGGAAATGGACAGCCCCATATCCCGCAGTATGCCGTCGCCCAGATCGTAAACAAAACCATGCACGGTCAGTGGCTGGCCGCGCTTCCAGGCTTCCTGAACAATGCTGTTCTGGCACACATGGGCCACCTGCTCAATAACATTCAGCTCACACAAGCGGTCGATGCGATCCTGCTCGTCAGGAATGTCATCCAGCACAGCCTGGTAGTTGTCACGTATATCCTGAATGTGGCGCAGCCAGTTACCAATCACCCCATAGCCTTCATTCAGCAGCGCCGCGCGGATACCGCCACAGCCATAGTGCCCGACGACCAGAACATGCTTGATTTTCAGGACCTCGACCGCAAACTGGAGCACCGACAGGCAGTTAAAGTCTGTGTGAATGACAACGTTTGATACGTTGCGATGCACAAACAACTCGCCAGGCAACATATCGACAATCTGGTTGGCCGGAACCCGGCTGTCTGCACACCCAATCCAGAGATACTCGGGTGCCTGCTGACTTGAAAGCCGGTCAAAAAAATGCGGATCGGCCGCCTTAATGCCATTTGCCCAGGCCCGGTTTTTTTCCAGAATGCGATCTAATTGCCCCATCAAAGTACTCCTGTGTGTGTTATCGAGCTATAAATTGAACGGCAAACATTGTCATAAATCAATACTCAGTTCGTCTGAGACGCCGCTTCAGGCTGCGGGGAATGCATGGTGCTTTGCGCCAGATCAAGCAGCTCCCTCAACGCAACCGAGAACATAGCGTACTCCGATTCATGCCCGCCTTTAAGCTCTGTTAGCATGGTTTTCCACCGTTCGATCATAGGTTGATGGTTTTCAAACCAGCTTTCGACACTGGCAGGTACATTGTCGGCACTTTCCGCCAACCGCAGCACACCGGTGGTCAGGGCCCGCTGCTGCCATTCAAGATCCTCACGGAAACTCTCTCTGGCCAGAGCCTGCCAGTGGGTGGTGGGGGCCAGTTCGGCAATCGCATTGGCAAACCAGTTAAGGTCCAGCCTGTCGCCCAGTTCGTAATAAAGATTGGCTACGGTCTTCAGTGGCATGCCAGCGGCCTCCTGAGCCTCAATAATGCCCAGAGATGAATACAGGTAATCAGTACCCGACACCACCGAGGCCAGCTCTTTTGGCAAACCGGCGTCCACCAGCGCACCATAACGCTGCTCCCATGTTCTACGCGCCTGCTCGCCCAGATAGTCCGGCAAGTTACCGGTTATGGCCCAGACACTGTCGGCGAACCGCTCCATGTGGCTGTCAATGGTAAGCTCGGCACGGCGGTTACGCAGCAGCCAGCGAACAGAGCGGCGCATCAGGCGCATCAGATCCTGCATCAGCTTTATCTGAAGCTGGGCAGATACATGAAAATCCTCACCTTCAATTTTGTCCCACCAGTTATCAATGCGGAACACATCACGGGCAATAATCCACGCCAGGGAGATAGACGCAGCATCGGCCCCGGTCGACTGGTTCAGTCGCTCCACAAAGGTGATACCCATATGGTTAACCATATCGTTGGCAATCTGGGTAGCAATAATTTCACGGCGCAACTGGTGCTCACCCAGTTCTTTGGTAAATTTCCGGGTCAGCTCTCTCGGAAAGATTTTGTACATTTCCCCGGCCAGCAATGGCTCATCGGGCAAAGTACTGTTTATCAGGGTTTGTTTCAGGTCGCCTTTTACGTAGGCAATCAGAATGGCCAGTTCTGGCCGGGTCAGGCCCAGCTTTTCGCGCTTCCGTTCTGTCAGGGTTTCGTCATCTGGCAGAAATTCCAGAGAACGGTTCAGTTTGCCTTCCGATTCCAGCGTGTTCATCAGCCGCCGGTACTCTTCCAGGCGAGTAGGCGCATCGGCGCTGGCAATACTGATGGCCTGGGTCTGGCGGTAGTTGTTTTTCAGTACCAGCGCAGAGACATCGTCGGTCATCTCACCCAGCATAACGTTCCGCTGCTTTTGGGTAAGATCGCCAACGGCGACCGCCTGGTTGAGCAGAATCTTCATGTTCACTTCGTGGTCTGAGCAATCAACGCCGCCGGAGTTATCGATAAAGTCCGTGTTCAGCCGGCCACCATTCAGCGCATACTCAATGCGGCCAAGCTGGGTCATACCCAGGTTGCCGCCTTCACCAACTACCTTGCAACGAAGCTCACCCCCGTTAATCCGCAAACCGTCGTTTGCTTTATCGCCCACATCTCCGTGCGATTCATGGGCTGATTTTACGTAGGTGCCGATGCCCCCTACCCATAGCAAGTCGACCCGCGCTTTCAGAATATGAGAAATGAGCATATTTGGCGGAACCTTGTCCGCTTTAATATCCAGCAGTTTCTTTATTTCCGGGCTGAGGGGGATCGATTTTGAGGAACGGCTGAAGACCCCGCCCCCTTTTGAGATCAGCTTTGTATCGTAGTCTGTCCACGCCGACCGGGGCATCTCAAACAGGCGCTTGCGCTCCCTGAAGCTTTTCTCTGCATCAGGCTCAGGGTCAATAAAGATATGAATGTGATTGAACGCCGCCACCAGGCGTGTTTTTTCGGAACAGAGCATGCCGTTACCGAACACATCACCGGCCATATCCCCAATACCAATGGCAGTAAATTCGTCCAGTGCGGGGTTGATTCCCATCTCCCGGAAATGGCGCTCCACAGACACCCAGGCACCATTGGCGGTAATCCCCATTTTCTTGTGGTCATAGCCATTACTGCCACCCGAGGCAAAGGCATCGCCCATCCAGAACCCGTATTCTCCGGACAGCCCGTTTGCTATATCCGAGAAGGTAGCGGTGCCTTTATCGGCAGCCACCACCAGGTAATGATCGTCGTCGTCATGGCGAACAACGCGCTCCGGCGGCTTGATTCCGGCTTCAACCAGGTTATCGGTTATATCCAGCAAGCCACGGATGAAGGTTTTATAGGCCTCAACGCCTTCGGCACGGAAAGCATCCCGGTCTGACGCATCGGGCAACTGCTTGGCAACAAAGCCGCCTTTGGCCCCGACAGGCACAATGACCGCGTTTTTGACTTGTTGCGCCTTCACCAGCCCAAGCACTTCCGTACGATAGTCCTCAAACCTGTCAGACCAACGCAGCCCGCCGCGAGCCACCTTGCCACCACGCAGGTGCACACCCTCTACCCGGGGTGAATACACAAAAATCTCATACATCGGCAATGGCAGTGGCATGTCTGATATCTGATGTGGGTCGAATTTGACACTGATGTAGGATTTGCTGAGACCCTGTTCATCCACCTGAAAATAGTTGGTGCGCAGGGTTGCCTTGATCAGTTCCAGATACAGCCGTAACACCCGGTCTTCGCTCAGATTCTCAACATCGTCCAGGCCGGCACTGAATTCCAGCTCCAGCTTTTGCTGGGCGGCCTCGCTTTTACCATCACTCTGATACCGGTCCGGATTAAACCGTACCTCAAAATAATCAAGCAGAGTCCGGGTCAGCTCTACGTGGTTCACCAGGGTATTCGATATAAACGCCTGACTGTTGGAGAACCGAATCTGACGCATGTACCGGGCGTAGGTGCGCAACAGTGCAATCTCGCGCCAGCCCATGTAAGACGACGACAACAGGCGATTAAAGGCATCACTTTCAGCATCGCCGTGCCAGACCCGCAGGAACAGCTCCTCAAAAATCGGACGAATACGATGAATATCAACAACCTGGCCAGCACTGGCCTCCAGCTTGAAATCGTGAATCCAGACCCGCTTACCCTGACGACTGGTCACCTCAAACGGGTGCTCACCAAGCACACGGAAACCCAGGTTATCAAACACCGGCATCACATCAGACAAAGGCACCGGCTGGCTCGGGAAGAACAGCTTGAAGTGAAGGGTGTTTTCATCTTCCTCAAGGGCACGATAAAAACTCATGGTCAGATCGTTGCGATCCACAGCCCCGGCAATATGCTCAAGATCGATAGCAGCCCTGCGGGGCGAAAACATATCGGTATAGCTGGACGGGAAACCGCCTGCCCAGGAACGAAACAGGTCATTGCCCTGCTCTTCGCCGTAGACATCACTGAGTGAATCGCCCAGGCCATCGCGCCATGACTGGGCCAGTTCAATCACCCGCTCACCAATTTCAGCTGTCGGTAACTGGCGGTTATCCACCTGAGGCACGCGGATAGTGAACTGAACCCGGGCCAGAACGGATTCCGAAAAGTGCGTGACAAACTCAATATCTTCAGCTTTCAGATTAGCCCACAGCACATCCTCTACTTTCAGGCGCAGCTCTGTGTTGTAAATATCCCGTGGGAAAAACGCCAGGCAGGTGACGAACTGGCCATACACATCTTCACGAAGAAACAGCTCAATTCGGCGGCGCTCCTGAATATACAGAATTTTCTTGGCCACCCGGAGCAATTCGTCGGGCTCAATCTGAAACAGCTCATCCCTTGGGTAAAGCGTCAGAATTTGTTCCAGTTCCTTACCCGCATAATCATCCCGGAGAAATCCTGAGCCATCCATAACTTCCTGGAATTTGCTGCGCAACAGGGGTATTTCATCCGGGCGCTCGTTGTAAACCCGCGACGTATAGAGGCCAAGAAAGCGGCGTTCACCCACCACTTCGCCCTTGCTGTTAAACTTTTTGACAGCGATGTAGTCCGGGTACGCCGGGCGGTGAACCCGGGAGCGCTGAGCAGATTTCGCAAAGATAAAGACACCGTCGGTACGGGTCATTTCATGGCGTGTACGGGCGGGCAACTCATTCAGGCGAACCTTGTCTGGCCGCTCGTTATTGACTCTCAGTATGCCAAGCTCGGACTTCTCTACCCGGCGTACCACCATGCCGTTCTTGCTGTTTTTGCTACTGGTAAAGGAGTATTCGTCGTAGCCAAGAAAGGTAAAATGATCTTCTACAAGCCACTTCAGGAACGCCTGGGCCTCTTTTTTCTGCTCGTTGCTGATCCCCGCGGTTGTGGTTTCCAGCTCTTCAAGTGCCTCGGTAACCTTGCCCGTCACCACTGGGAAGTCAGCCACCGCAATACGAACCTCGTGCAAAACGGCCAGAATAGTCTCTTCAATACTTTTTAGTTCCTGCGAATCGCTGTGGCGATCGATTTCCAGAACAATAAAGGCTTCCTGATCGGTGTTGGAGCTACTTTGTGTGGTTGGGTAAAGCTTCTTGAGCTTGCCATTCTTGTCGCGCTCCACACCAAGAATGGAGTGCTGGATGGAGTGAGTCCCGATTTCACGCTGATTGATGGCAATGCGAAGGGAGTCAATCAGAAAAGGGATGTTCGGATGCAGAATAAAAATAACGGTGTGGGTGGACTGCCAGCCGTCGCCTTCCAGATCCGGATTGAACACAGAGACCGGGATCTCGCTGGCGGTGCGTTTCTGCAAAAACTGCCAGGCCGCAAGCACAGCACCGTAGGTGTCTGAAAACTCCCGGCTGATCAGTTCCTCCAGTGGAATGTGAGCGTAATGTTGTCTGGCAAACTCGCTGATTTTCTTCGCTTCGGTTTTCGCAATTTTCTTTGCAAAGGCATCCGCCAGCAGCTTGAAAAACTGTTCTTTGCTGGCAATGGTCAGCGCATTCATAGTCTACCCCGGTTAATGTGAAATAAACGTAATCGTTGTATGGTCACATAAGCATAGTCAAACCCTTGATTTTTGCCGGCCAGACGAGAAAACTTCGGCAACTACTTACCGGAACAGCAAACACACCCGGTGAACCCGGAAGCAAGGGTGCAGTCACATTTCAATATCGTACAACCTACATTCAGTGAACCCACAAGCATGGGAGCAGTCACATTCCAATGTCGCTACAACAAACATTCAGTGAACTCAGATCGCAGTTGGCAAAGCGGATTATCGGCCAGGAGAAACTGGTAGACCGGTTACTTATCGCACTGCTGGCAGACGGGCACCTGCTGGTGGAAGGGGCTCCAGGCCTGGCGAAAACCACTGCCATCAAGGCTTTATCTGATCATCTGGATGGTGATTTTCACCGGATACAGTTCACCCCGGACTTGCTGCCATCGGATGTTACCGGCAGCGAGATTTACCGGGCAGAAACCGGCCTGTTCGAATTCCAGCGGGGCCCGATTTTCCACAATCTGGTGCTCGCCGATGAAATTAACCGGGCTCCTGCCAAGGTACAATCGGCACTGCTGGAAGCCATGGGCGAGCGGCAGGTCAGTGTGGGCATGCGTACCTTCCCGCTGGATAAACTGTTCATGGTTATGGCCACGCAAAACCCGATTGAACAGGAGGGAACCTACCCGCTGCCGGAAGCACAGCTTGACCGGTTTCTGATGCATGTGGTGATTGACTACCCCTCACCGGAAGCGGAAAGGGCCATTCTTCAGCTCGCCCGCAACGATTACCGGCTCGGGCAACCAACGGCCAGCGTTCGTCTGACGGCGGAGCAGGTGTTTGCAGCCAGAAGTGAAGTCGCCGATATATTCATGGCAGAGCCGGTGGAGCAGTATTTGCTGGCGCTGGTTCTGGCAACCCGCAATGCAGCAAGTCTGGACCCGGAACTGGCACGCTGGACAGCCTTTGGCGCAAGCCCACGGGGTACCATTGCGCTGGACCGCTGTGCCCGGGCTCTGGCATGGCTGGACAACCGGGATTATGTAACGCCGGACGATGTACGCGCCATGGCGTTTGATGTGCTTCGCCATCGCATTCTGCTGACCTTTGAAGCCGAAGCGGAAGGCATGACGGCAGACACGGTTCTGCAGCGCCTGATCGATCGGGTGCCCGTTACCGCCTGAGCCCCTTCACCGACATAGCAGATTACGAACGCCAATATGGCCAACACCGACGCTATAACTAACATTGACCTTCCCGATCTGATTCGCCTGCAGGCGGATGCCCGAACGCTGAAACTGCCAGCGGCACGGCCGGTCCGGACCCGGCAGGCCGGGCTGCAGCGCTCTCAGCACCGGGGCCGCGGCATGGCATTTGCCGAAGTTCGGCTGTATCAGCCAGGCGACGATATCCGCAGCATTGACTGGCGGGTAACCGCCAGACGCCAGGCACCGCACACCAAACTGTATGAAGAGGAACGCGAACGGCCGGTGTTGCTGATATGCGACATAGGCCCCAGCCTGTTTTTTGCCAGTACCGGCGCCTACAAGCAGGTTCGCTGTGCCCAGGTCGCCTCCCTGCTTGCCTGGCTTGCCCTCTGGGCCGGCGATCAGGTTGGTGGCATTGTATTTAACGGTGAGGCACTCACGGTTCAGCGCCCCGCCCGACGCAAAAAATCGGTGCTCCGCCTGCTGGATACTCTGGCAGAACAGCAGCGCAAACCGGATCAGCCGCCGTCAGAAACTGATCTGGCCGGCACCAGGGACCGGCTGGACAGAGCACTTGCCGAAGCCCGGCGGGTAGCCCATACCGGCAACCGGATTTTTGTAATCAGCGACTTTCTGGAGATCTCCGAAGACACAGGTTCCCTGCTGGGCGCGCTCGCCAGGCACAACTCAGTGAGTGCCATCCGGATTGTCGACCCCCTGGAGATGCAATTGCCAGAGAGCGGTCGTTTTGCGGTTGCCGGGCCAGAGGGCCCGGTCTGGTTCGATGCCGCCAACACCAGGTTCAAAGAAGCCTGGCGCCACAAGGTGGAAGAACACCAGGCTCTGCTTGAACGTTGCTTTCGTACTTCCGGGGTTGGCGCCGCCACCCTGTCCACCAGCGACGACCCGGCAACGGCACTACGAGCCCTGCTTGGGCCCGGAGGACGCATAGGATGAACCCCAAAGATCCTCTTAACGCACTCAGAGATATTCACCTGCCAGAAACCGGTGGCTTCTGGCCACCCGCACCTGGCTGGTGGCTTCTTGCGTTGTTGCTGCTCCTGATTGCAGCGGGGGCCATTTGGCTGATCCGCCGCAGGCACAAAAAAAACCGGTGGCTACGGCAAGCCAAAGCAGAACTGGCAGGGCTGGAACGCACGGCAGAGCAAAGCACCGCCTGGTTTTGTGAACTGAACAGCCTGCTTAAACGAGCCGCCCGGGAGCGGTATCCGGAGCAGCATCCGGAAGTGCTGTCCGGTGAAGCATGGGTTACATTTCTGCTGAGCAAAGCGCCCAATGACCGGGTTGCATCCCGCCCGATTGTTGAGGCCATTGTGCACAGCGCGTGGTTGCCTTCAGCAACGGCTGCAGATCCCCGGCAGGCTCTGGAATTCAGTGCCCGGTGGCTGGGAGGTCAGAAATGCTGAATTTTGCTTACCCCTGGTTGCTTGTACTGATCGCGGTACCTTTACTCCTGCAATGGCGACGCCCGCCGGGCGAATCGGTTGATGCGCCGGTTCTTCCGGTGGGGCACTGGCTATCAGGATTACCCGGTGTCAGCCGCCGGGGCAACGCAACGCCGCTTTGGCAGAAACTGCTGTTGCTAACCATCTGGATACTACTGGTGGCGGCCCTTGCCCGCCCGCAGTACGTTGGCGAGCAGGTACAGCTGCCTGTCTCTGGCCGGGATCTTATGCTGGTGGTTGATATCTCACCAAGCATGAATGAACAGGACATGATTCTTCACGGCAACAGCATAAACCGGTTGCAGGCCGTTAAGCTGGTGCTTAATGATTTCATTGATCAACGCAAAGGTGATCGCCTGGGGCTGATACTGTTCGGCACCCAACCCTACGTACAGGCCCCTCTGACCTTTGATCTGGAAACCGTACGCACACTCATGCAGGAATCTGGCCTGGGTATGGCTGGCCGGGCCACCGCCATTGGCGATGCCGTTGGTCTGGCCATTAAACGCCTGCGAGACCGGCCCAAAGACCAGCGCGTGGTCATACTTCTGACCGATGGTGCCAACACAGCCGGTGAAATCACCCCGGATAAAGCCACGGAGATTGCCAAAGCGGCCGGCGTGCGGCTGTACACCATCGGAATCGGCGCAGAATCTATGGTGCAACGGGGCTTTCTGGGTTCTCGCCGGGTAAACCCTTCCCGCGATCTCGATGAAGATCTGTTGACAAGGATGGCCAAACAAACCGGCGGCCGTTATTTCCGTGCCCGCAGCCTGCCGGAACTGGAACTGATATATCAAAGCATAAACCAGCTTGAACCCATTGAGCTTGAAGGCAAGTATTACCGCCCGGTTACTGAACTCTATGTCTGGCCGGGTGGCGCAGCGCTGGTACTCTGGCTGCTTCTTCTGCTGGCCAGACAACTGGCGACCTGGCTAAAAGCCAGGCACCAGACAACCGGGAGCAATGTCCATGGCTGATTTTCACTTTCTGCGGCCCTACTGGCTTCTGGCGCTTCTGTTTCTGCCCCTTATTTATCTGGCGTTCCAGCACCTGCGCCTTGGCGATAGCGGCTGGGCACGCCTGATTCCTGACAGACTGCTGGCGCCGGTTATCCGCCACAATGGCAACTCGGGACAAAAACGACGTTCTCCTCTGGTGCCTGTCTCCATTGCCACGCTTGTACTGGCGATTGCACTGGCCGGCCCTGCCTGGCGCAAAGCCCCAACTCCGTTAAAACAGCCCGGCGACAGTCTGGTTATTGTTCTGGACCTGTCATTGTCCATGCTGTCCACGGATGTAGAACCAGACCGGCTGACCCTGGCAAAGCGCAAAATACGGGATATTCTGCAGGCCCGCGAAGGCAGCCTGAACGGGCTGATTGTGTACGCTGCAGACGCACACGTCGTAACGCCCCTGACCGATGACAGCAAAACCATCGAGGGTATGCTGCAGGTACTGGAACCGGTCATTATGCCGGCTGCTGGTAACCGCGCCGATCTCGCCATCGCCAGCGCAAAAGCCCTGCTTGAACAGGGGGCACCCGGCAAGGGCCAGATACTGCTGATTACCGACGACGTGCCCAAACGCTACCGAACCGCTATTCACGACACCCTGGCAGGCACCGGCATCGCGCTGGACACACTGGCCGTCGGAACCCGACAGGGTGGTCCCATCCCACTGGCTAAACATGGGTTTATTCAGGATAACGGGAAGATTGTCATTACGAAATCCGACCCTGACGGCCTGGCCAGCCTTGCCAGTGGAAATGGCGGAAGAAGCCATACGTTAACGCTGGACAGCACCGACATCCGTTCACTGGACCTCACCCCTGAAGACACTAACGACTGGGAAAGTACTGAGAAGGGGCTCACAGTCAACCGCTGGCAGGATGATGGATACTGGCTGCTCTGGCTGGCCGCTCCCCTGTTACTACTTGGCTGGCGCCGGGGGGCATTTGCCGTTCTGGCTCTGGTATTTTTACCGGCCCTCCCGCAGCCCGCGCAAGCTATGGACTGGGCGTCACTCTGGCAACGGGAAGACCAGCGCGCGCCAGAGCTTATCCGGAAAAACCCGGAGCAGGCAGCCGAGACCCTGGAGCAACCAGAATGGCGGGGTTCTGCACTCTACAAATCCGGTAAATACGGTGAGGCAATAAAAGAGTTTGCCCGCTCTGACGGCGCACAGGCCGATTACAACCGGGCAAACGCACTCGCCCGGGCTGGTAAGCTGGAAGAGGCCATCACCGCGTACGACGAGGCTCTGGCCAAAGCTCCGGATATGGAAGACGCACAATACAATCGTCACCTGGTGGAGCAACTGCTCAAGCAACAGAAACAACAAAATAAATCGTCAGACCAGAAAAACTCCGACAACAAACAGCAGAACAAGCAGAAGAACCAGCAATCAGATCAGCAGAGCCAGTCGCAACAACAGAAGGATCAATCGGAAAAAAATCAGGATTCCGGACAGCAACCTCAGCAGTCGTCTGGCAATAACCAGAAACAGGATGACAACGATCAGAGTGGTCAGTCCGAACAGAAGGCGGATGGGCAACCCGATCAGAAAGAGCAAAAAGAGCAGCAAAATGCCAAAGCCGGGCAGAAACCGGAAAGCGGCGACCAGACCTCAAAGGCCGAGGCCCCTGCTGAGATTTCTGAAAAGCCCTTAACCCAGGGCCAGGAACAATGGTTGCGCAGAATACCGGATGACCCAGGCGGCCTGCTCAAGCGAAAGTTTTTACAGCAGTATCAACAACGTCAGACACCACCCGATGAAGGTGACACACCATGGTAAAACGGCTTCTTTCTCCGGCATTTCTGTTCCTGGTACTGGCGAGCCTGGCCACTACCCTGCAGGCAGGGGAGCTTCAGGTGGAGCCGGACCGCACCCAGCTCTATGAGGGTGAGGTACTGACGCTTACGGTGACCGGGTCAACCAAAATTGATATCAACCTGAGCAACCTGTTCGATTTCAATCTTTCGGACCTGCCCTCCCCCGATATTGAAAAAGTGGAGCCGGACTTCGACATACTGGCGCGAAATCAACACTACAGTGTTCAGACGGTAAATGGTGAGATGACCGGCGAAATCACCTGGACATACCAGCTTGCCCCTAAGAAAACCGGTAAATTAACCATACCTCCACTGACCTTTAAAGACTCGACTTCAAAGCCTGTCACGATTGACGTAATAAGCGGTACGCCGCCTGACCAGGGGGCATCTGGCCAGGCCAGTCGGCATGGTTTTATAGAGCTTTCGGCCGATAAGGATGAGCTTTATGTTCAGGAACAACTGGTACTGACCATTCGGCTGTTCTTCAATGGCAATCTGATTCGTGGCGAACTGTCCGAACCCGAGGCACCGGATGCCATTGTTGAGCCACTAGGCAAACAGCGGGAGTTTTCCCGCTACCGGGATGGCGTACGCTACCGTGTTGTTGAGCGAAAATACGCCCTGTTTCCCCAACAACCGGGCACCTTTTCACTTCCACCCATTCGTTTCGAAGGCCAGGCACGAAATGCCGATGGCCAACTGATGTTTCTGAGAGACAGCCAGCAGCTTTTTGATATACCCGTGAAAGATATTCCCGCCAGCTTTACCGGTGATACCTGGCTCCCTGCGAGCAAACTGACACTGACAGAAGCCGGGCTCCCGGCAACAATGCAGGTGGCAACGGGCGACAATCTCACGAGAAGCCTGACCCTGAAAGCAGACGGGCTACCATCAGAAGCACTGCCGCCACTGCCAGAAGCAACTCCGGACGGCCTTCGCAGCTATCCTGACAAGCCCGCACGCTCTACCGAGGCAACCCCGACAGGCCTGACGTCCACGCTCAACCAGACCACCGCTCTTGTACCGGTTAAGCCGGGAACAATGGAACTGCCGGAAATCCGGATTCCCTGGTGGAATACAACCACCGATCAGGAGCAGGTTGCCGTTATACCGGCACAAACACTGACTGTTTCCGCCAGCGCAAGCGCCCCGGCGGCTACCGGTACGCCCGGGAATGTAACAGGAGGACCAGACCATACAGCAGCATCAGATACGCCGAAGAACACATCAGAGCAGGCTACAGAATCAAGCAATCAGGCTGTCGGCAATGCTCAGGCACGCAGTCCGGATTCTATGTGGCAATGGATCAGCCTCACACTGATTGTGCTCTGGCTGCTGACCATGGCGGCCTGGTGGCAGTCCCGAAGAAAAAGCAGCCGACAATCCCCCCTGGTTCCACACGACCAATCTGAGCAGGAGAAGCCGGCGTTTGACAGGCTCAGGCAGGCAGCGGAACAGGGAGCCCCTTCAACACCCGTGTTGCTGACCCAGTGGATGAACATCCGCTTCCCGGGACACCATTTCCATACAGCTTCTGAAGCCGCCAGCTTCAGTGGGGACACGGAGTTACAGACCGAGCTCGCTAACCTGCAGGCACATCTGTTTGCAGCAAACGCCCCATCAGCAACAGAGAATCCGTGGAATGCAGATGCACTTATCAGTGCACTGGAGAGAATCCGGAAGAAGACACCGGCAGTACAGCGCAGTAACGGGCTTGCTCCATTGTACCCCGATGGGCTTTCAAACTAGATCGGGGCAAGCTCGCTGATCAATTGGTCAGCTGTTTGTCGATCACCAGACTGGCAGGTTCACCAGGTTCACTGGTTACCACTAACGGAGTGTCGAGGCTGCCCTGCCAGTCTCCGGCCTGCGCAATCGCACTACCGGAACGGCTCAGCCTGGCGGTTACCCGAACTTTCTCTGCCATGGATATCTTAGCCTGTGGCGACATGGACTTGCTGTCATCAAGGCGGATGTCAGCCGGCAGATCGCCTGCGGTCAGCCGGGCGATGGCCAGTGGCGGGCCTGAGGCAGCATTTTCCTGTTTCGCAAATACAAACAGGGTTGTGTCTGCCGGTACCTGATCCCGGAACGCCTCGGCCAGAGTGACACGAACCCGCACACCCGGGCCTGTATCGGCCACAGCCGTGGCTGGTGGCTCCTCACCCAACCGGCGATAAGCTTCTTTCACCCCACCCCGAATAGCAGAGATCTGAGGATGATCGGGGGCTATCTCCTCAATACGTGTCCAGTAATGAATGGCTTTCCGGTAGTCTTTCTGGCTGAACGCATGGATGCCCAATAACCCGAGCGAGTTAACTTCATCCGGGTTCAACGCACGTGCCGCATTAATCGCCGCAGTGACGTTTTCAGTCATCGCACCCTGGCTCTCAAAGAACAGCGCCTGTGCCGCCAGACCGAGGGCCACAGCACTGGCTCCGGCGTCGTCTGAAACACTGTCTGCCAGGTTCCGGAAGGCCCAGGCTGCATCCTGATATTTTTCCAGGCGCATATAAGACTGACCAAGCATGGCCCAGCCATCAGGGTTATCAGGGCTGGCCTTCAGCTTTTCCCTAAGCTTGTCGGTCAGTTTCGTCATTTGAACTGCCCGGGCTGCGTCAGTGTCACCAATCTGCTGCATGGTAATAAACTGCTCTACCCGGTCCATAGCGCCCCATTGCTGATAAAGCATGTAGGTAGCCAGCGGCAGCAGCAGCACCGACAGCACAGCCACTACGATGGCTGATCGCCGGCCGCTGACCGACCGAGCAGGTAAGGTGTCACCCGAAACATCATCCAGCATGGCTGCGGCAAGCTCGTCTTTCATCACCTGATAGGTTGCATCGTCCAGCGAGCCGGCCTCGTGCTCTCTGTCCAGTTCCTTCATGCGGCTTCGGTACGCAATCAGGTTCTGGTGGCGAAGGTCCACCCGCTCACGGCTTGCTGGTGACCGAAAGAATATGGGGTACAGCACAAAGGCCAAAGCAAAAATAATCAGTATTGTTGCAGCAATCCAGAAAGCGTCTGTCATGAAAATATCGTCACAGGTTTGGGAATGGGTGCATCAGAGAGCAAGTGCGAATCAGGTGTTGTTTCCTTGCTTACTCTCTGCAAGTATTTTTTCAGCCCTGGCTTTTTGCGCGGCGGTGAGGGCGGGCTCGCGATCCGCGTTGCGGCGGGAGCGGATAACCACCCCGACAACAATCATCAGCCCACCAAACACCGCAATAAACGGCGTAGCCCATAGCAAAAGGGTGCGCTTTTCCACTTCAGGCTTATACCGGACAAACTCACCGAAACGGGACACCAGTGCATTCATTATGTCCTCATCGCTGGCACCGGCACGCATCATCCGGTACACCTCGTTTCTCATATCCTTCGCGATGGGCGCGCCGGAATCGGCAATGTTCTGGTTCTGGCATTTCGGGCAACGCAATTCTTCAGCAAGCTTCTGAAACCGCTGCTCCTGCTGTGTCGTGTCAAAGTTATAAACGTTTGCAACGTCTGCTGTCACAACGCCCGGAATTGAGAAAATGACCAGTAGAAACAGTACCCGGAACATTAACCATTCTCCTTCACATCGTTAATAACCGGCAGCAACTCTTCTTCCCATACGCGCTCGTTAACCACACCAACATGGCGGAATCTCACCGTGCCTTTGGCATCAATCACAAAGGTTTCAGGCGCCCCGTAAACGCCCATATCAAAACCCAGGGTTCCTTTCGGGTCATGAATAACCGTCTGATACGGATTGCCCAGGCGCTTGAGCCAGGTTAGCGCTTCTGCCCGGTCATCTTTATAGTTCAGTCCGATGATGGGCACGCCTTTGTTATGCGCCAGCCACATCAGGTCCTGATGTTCATCCCGGCACGAAGGGCACCAGGTGGCCCAGACGTTCAGCAGTCGAATCTTGCCCTGGAAAAGATCCGGGCCGAGGCTTTTTGTGGGGTCCTGCAGGTCTGTCAGCTTGAAAGCCGGAACCGGCTTGCCCACCAGCGCCGAGTCCAGCGACTCTGTGTCTTTACCAATGCCTGCGAACAAAATGATACCCAGTACCAACGCGGCCAGCAGGGGAAGAAACAGAAACATCCGCTTCATGACGTTGCTCCGGCAGGTTTTTCAGCACCTGAAGCCGGGCGGGCCGATGCCGCGCTACGGCTACGGCTATTGCTGCGCTCGCGAATCCGGTAACGCCGGTCTGAGATCGCCAGTGCGCCACCGGCCGCCATAAACAATGCACCCAGCCAGAGCCAGCGCACCAGCGGCTTATACTGCAGGCGGATAGCCCAGGCGTTGTCGGACAGGCGCTCACCAACAGCAATAAAGATATCCCGGAACAGGCCGCCGTCAATGTCGGCTTCGGTCATAACGCTCATACCTACGGAGTACTGACGTTTTTCCGGATGTAACTCAGCCACCCGCTCACCATCGAGAACGACATCAAAACTGCCATACTGGGCGGTGTAGTTCTTACCCTGGCGCTGGCCTATATTGTTAAACACAAACTGGTAATCACCCACCATGGCGACATCACCCGGCTCCATGCGCACATCCCGCTCAATTCCGTAGTTCGAAACCACCGTTGCACCAGCCATGGTAATGGCCAGTCCAAGGTGGCCCAGTATCATGCCGTAATAGCTTCTGGACTGGCGGCGAAGCCCGTGAATCCGCCCCTTACGGGAGGAAGACTTATCCCAGAGGTCCCAGCCTGTGGCCACGGTCACCCACACCGCGCCGAAAATTCCGGCAAACGCCCAGGGTTTGAAGTCGCCATAGCCAAGAATCACCACGGTGCTAACAAGCACACTGACCGCGAGAGGCCAGAGCAGTTTACGGCCCAGCCAGCCGCCATCGGTTTTCTTCCATCGTGAAAATACCCCGGCACCGAGCAACAAAGCAGCAGCCACTGCCAGTGGGCTGAAGGTCATGTTGAAAAACGGCTCACCAATAGACAGCTTACCCATGTCCAGATAATCGAGTACCAGCGGGTAAAGCGTGCCGATACTGACCAGCAGCGTGGCAGATACCAACAATACGTTGTTTAACAACAAAAACGTTTCCCGGGAAAGCGAGCCGTAATGGGCTCTGGCGTGCACAACGGGTGCGCGGAACGCATAGAGCGTAAGGCTGGCCAGAATAGTGAAGGCCAGCAACCCAAGCAGGAACACACCCCGCTCCGGATCGGAAGCAAACGCATGAACCGACGTCAGCACACCTGAGCGCACCAGGAAGGTGCCCAGCAGGCTCAGCGAGAAGGTGATAATAGCCAGCAGCACAGTCCAGCTTTTGAATACACCGCGCTTTTCGGTTACTGCCAGCGAGTGCATGAGTGCAGTACCCGCCAGCCACGGCAGCAGTGAGGCATTTTCGACCGGGTCCCAGAACCACCAGCCACCCCAGCCAAGTTCGTAGTATGCCCACCAGC
>CAYUTG010000026.1:18381-22727 GCA_964447555.1 uncultured Marinobacter sp. | reverse complement strand
TTCCCAGTCTCCGGAAGCCTATTTTGCCCACACGCCAGGCCTGAAAATTGTGGTGCCGCGCAACCCTCATCAGGCCAAAGGCTTACTGTTAAGCGCTATCAACGACCCCAACCCAACGCTGTTTTTCGAGCCCAAGCGCCTGTACCGCGCGTCTGTTGGTGAGGTACCGGAAGGCGAATATCAACTGCCACTGGGGGAGGCCGAGGTTCTCAAAGAGGGCACCGACGTCACCGTACTGGGCTGGGGTGCTCAGATGGAAGTTATTGATAAAGCCGTTGAGATGGCAGAAAAAGAAGGCTTCTCCTGCGAGGTGATTGACCTTCGGACAATCCTGCCATGGGATATCGACACCGTTGCTGCCTCCGTGTTCAAAACCGGCCGGCTGGTCGTCACTCACGAAGCACCACTGACGGGTGGATTCGCGGGTGAGATTGCCGCAGCTATTCAGGAACGCTGCTTCCTTTACCTGGAATCTCCGATTGCACGGGTAACGGGAATGGACACGCCTTTCCCGCTGGTACTTGAAAAGGAGCACCTTCCCAATCACCTGAAGGTCTTTGAGGCCATTCGGGACAGTGTCGAATTCTAGGTTGATATCAGGACAGGAGAGCAAGCATGAGTGATTTTATACTGCCCGATATCGGCGAAGGTATCGTGGAGTGCGAACTGGTTAAGTGGCTGGTCAGTGAAGGCGATGTGATTGAAGAAGATCAGCCGGTTGCAGAAGTCATGACCGACAAGGCGCTGGTGGAAATTCCCGCGCCCTATAAAGGCCGCGTCACGCAGCTGTACTATAAGGAAGGTGACATCGCCAAAGTCCATCAGCCATTGTTTGAGCTTGTGGATGAAAGTGGTGAAAACACGGCCAGTGAAAGCCAGCCGCCTGCCGCTGAGGAGCAGCCGACAGGCGCTGATTCAACGGCCGAACACAAAGGCGAGTCGCAGGCCACTGGTGATGGAGAAACTGAAGACTTCATACTTCCGGATATCGGCGAAGGCATTGTAGAGTGCGAGGTGGTGGAATGGCGCATTGCCGAAGGTGATGAGATTGAGGAAGATCAGCCAGTCGTCGATGTGATGACTGACAAAGCCATGGTGGAGATTACTGCACCCAAGGCTGGCCGGGTTACCAAACTCTATTACCAGAAAGAGACGCTGGCCAAAGTGCACTCCCCTCTGTTCGCCTTCATGCCCCATGATCGTGAAGACGGCGCAACAGAAACCAAGGCTGCAGCCAAGCCTGCCCAAACTAACCAGCCACAGCGCACTGAATCCGCACCGGCCCCGGAGCGGCAGAAGCAGCAACGCATTCCTGCCAGCCCTGCCGTGCGCCGGCTCGTTCGGGAGCACGAACTGGCGTTGGCTGATATTCCGGGGTCCGGCAAAGACGGCCGTGTGCTGAAAGCTGACGTATTGGGATATCTGGATAATCCAACCAAAACAAGCCAGCAAAAAGAGCCCACCGCCAGCACTGGCAGATCTGCCCGCACCAGCGCGCGGGATCAGGAAGTCAGAATCGAGCCGATCAAGGGCATGCAGGCGGTGATGGCCAAGCGCATGGTGGTCTCGGCATCTACTATTCCACACTTCATTTTCAGTGAAGAAATTGGTGTGACCGACCTTCTGGCCCTGCGCCAGCAGCTCAAACCCGTGGCAGAAGCCAGAGGCACCCGGCTGACCCTGATGCCGTTCATTATGAAGGCCATGGCACTGGCTGTTCAGGAATTCCCGATACTCAACAGCCAGATTAATGATGACGTTACCGAGATCCACTACCTGCCTCACTGCAACATTGGCATGGCGGTCGATGGCAAAACCGGGCTGGTGGTGCCCAATGTGAAAGGGGTTGAGGCGCTTACCCTGCTCGAAGTAGCAGACGAAGTGGCCCGCCTGACGGAGTCGGCCCGGGAAGGCCGGGTCAACCAGGAGGATCTCAAAGGCGGCACCATAACCATCTCCAACATTGGTGCGCTGGGTGGCACTTATGCAGCGCCCATTATCAACGCACCAGAGGTGGCCATTGTTGCCCTTGGCCGCACCCAGAAACTGCCACGTTTCGACAGCCAGGGCCAGGTGGTGGAACGCGCCATCATGACCATAAGCTGGGCCGGAGACCACCGGATAATTGATGGTGGCACCATTACCCGGTTCAATAACCTTTGGAAGAGCTATCTGGAGACGCCACAAACCATGTTGCTTCATCTGGGCTGACTGAATGGTGAAATCGACATCGCGGTCGCAATCGGCCCGGTATTCCCAGGAATCAAAACTACAGCAGTTCTACATCCCTGAAGAGCAGTCGGTTTATCTGCTCAGTCATGATGATGCAAGAAAGCTGAAAGATTGGGTTGCCTTGTGTACCGCCCAGCTCAAGCAGTTGGGCTACCGCGATATTCAGATGATCGGCAAGGGTGCCTACGGCTTTGTGTTCGCCGGCCGCAGGCCCCTGTCAGGCGCCAGTGACCTTGAACACGTATTCAAGTTCACGCGCATTACCCTGCCACGGCACCTTCAGGACCGGCTGGAGGACGAAGCCTACATTCTGGAACAGGTGGAGCACCCCAGAGTACCTGGGCTGGTGGCCTTCCAGCACGCGAGGAACCAGCCAATTCTGGTGATGGAGCGGGCGCCGGGCCTGAACCTTGAAGAGGTTTCTCTGCGAGAGGGCAGGCTGAGCCCGCGCCTGATTATCCGGATTGCCGACCAACTGGCCGATTTGCTGCGCAGCCTGCGCAGCGAGTCTGATCCGGACAAGCGCCCTATTGTGCACGGCGATATCAAGCCGTCGAATCTGGTTTTTGATGCCGAAACAGAAACCATTGCCCTGATTGACTGGGGTTCTTCTGTCTTTGCTCAGCTGGACGCAAACCAGCAGTTCCTGAACACCAATGTGATGGAACTGATGTCGGATAACCTTCAGCAAACCAACGCCCGCCTGGGCGACGTGTATTTTATTGGCGACGAACAGCTCTACGGCGGGCTTTCTTCTCCACGTTTTGATGAACAGGGCGCGGCGGCAACGCTCTACGCACTTGCCTCCGGGCAGTCCTGCCGTTTTGGCCACAAAGCCATTCCTGCCTCATCGCTTGGCCTGCCCATGGAGTTTGCCCGCGTGCTGGATGGCATGCTGTCTGCAGACATACAGGAGCGCCGCCGGGCTGGCGATTACTTTCTGAAAGAAATGCCCAGAATGGCCCGCACCGTTATGATCGACCTGCCGGAACCTCCCCCGGTGCCACTGGTTCCGATCTGGACACGGCAATCCGGCCGTGAAATCGACACGGTGGTGTACAGCTCACGCAAATCATTTTTGCGGCAGGAAAATGCACAGGAAACACTGAATGATGTTAACGATGTGCAACTGGACCGCTACTACAAGAACTTCATGCAGGGCATGGGGGAAACCGAAAAAGCCTTTCTCGCCGCGGTCAGCCGCCTGGGCCGTTACCCCGTGGAGGGTGGGCTTGCCGTGCGCTGGGAAACCGATGGCATCTACATTGATACCTCGCTGAACCTGCACGACCCGGAACTGAAAACAGCCTTCACCACGGCAGTCAATAATATGGTGAATCTGGCGCAGGCCATCTACCGCCAGGGTATTTTCAAAAGCTGCCTGTTCAATGCCAGAGACACCCTGCACATTGAACGCACTCGTACAGACCTGCCGTTTATTGCGCCACCGGGAACACGCTTGCCCTATCAGGTGAGTGCAGCGCCGGAGGTGGAAGACCGGTCCAGAGTTCACTCCTATTTCGAGGATGGCCCCGACCCTGAGGAATTTCTTGTATTGCCAGATGCCATTATCCGGTCTCTCGAGGCGCTTAACAGCATTCGCCACACCGGCATGATTATTTTTGAGGCACTGCCTTATCACCTCAAAATTCACAGCCAGTACCGCCTGCTGGACCCGGCAAAAGAGGAAGAATTCAGGGCGCGGCTTGATGACATTCTGGCCGCTGTGGGTCAGATTTCAGGGCTGGGAGTGTCTGGCTTCATGAAGATGCCTTACAAGGACACCCGCATTTTTTCCCATATTGAGCGGCTGCCCGAACGCTATTACCCGCGCAACCCAAGAGCTGAAGACGCGTAATATCAGAAGGGCTGCACAGCGCAGCCCTTCTGCTCCATCTATTGACACTGGCCGACTTCAAACACACCTGCCGATGTTTCTTTTACCCAGGCATAGGTTCCCGACACAGGGCCAAGATAATCATCACCTCCGGTGGTGTAATAACCGGCTGAGTAATAGGCACGACCAGCCATGTTATGGCTCAGGTTAGACGCGTTCCAGTCCTGACAGGCGGCAGGTTCGTCGTTGCCGCCACCATCACCAGGAACGCCGCTGC
>CAYUTG010000026.1:0-18281 GCA_964447555.1 uncultured Marinobacter sp. | reverse complement strand
CTGCTGGCAGGTCTCTATAGGGGCATTCGGGTCATACACCTCCACAGAACGCGTTACCGTTGTTTCGTTGCTATCACTGTCGGTAGCACTGTAGGTGCAGGCATAGGTGCCAACAGAGGAGGTATCGACATTGCTGCAATCTGCACTAACGGTCACTGAACCATCTTCTGCATCTTCTGCCGTGGCTCCCGGATCGGTGAACGCTGTACCAATCGCAACAGACATGGGGTTGTCACCAATCAACGTAATCACCGGGTAGCCCTCCGGCTCGGTGCCATCACGGCTATGAGCGGCGAAAAAGCTCCAGATAATGTCCGGGTAGCTCGGGCCAACCCGGACTGCCCATTTACCGTTATTGCCATCCTTACCGCTCACCCAGTAATGACCGTGATCGGTATCCTGAGTGTCAGGTGTGGACAAGGGGCCATCCAGATATACGGTTTCAACCACGGAGCGAGTCCCAGTAGTGCCATCCTGGGTGTAGCGCGTATGGGTGCAGTTGTAGTCATTCTGATAATAGGGAGAGCAGTTGACGGTACCTGCATCGGCACCTGATGGGGTGTCAAATCCTGCCTCACCGAAAATCTTCAGGTGCGCATCCCGGATAGTGCATAACCACCTAGTGCTCCGTCTGGCTCATTCACTGACTTACTGAGGCCTTGAGCGCCGGGCGCACATCAGGTGCGTAACCGGCCCAATTGCTCTTCCTGAGATTTCATCTGTTCGCCCAGGCTTGCGCCGCTGTCCCGGACCCGTTGCGCCAGTTCACGCAAATCGCTGGCAGCATCGCCTATGTTCGTCAGGTTCCGGTTTATCTCCTCACTGACAGAGCTTTGCTCTTCGGCAGCCGTAGCCACCTGAGTAACGTGCTCGACAATGGTCGCTATACGGCTGACAACATCGGCCAGTGCGTGATCCGCTTCTTTGGTCTGGCCAACGGCAGACGTTGCCCGGCCTACCCCATTCTGAATAACCGATACCGTCTGTTGCACTTCGCTCTGAAGGCCTTCAATCATCTGGCTGATTTCGTCGGTAGATTCACGGGTTTTGGATGCCAGCGTACGCACTTCATCAGCAACTACAGCAAAGCCGCGCCCCTGCTCGCCTGCGCGGGCTGCCTCAATGGCAGCATTCAGCGCCAGCAAGTTGGTTTGCTCAGCAATGCCCCGGATTACGTCCAGAATGCGGTTAATGTCATCACTCCGCCTCGCCACCTGGCCGATAGCATCACTGGCCCCCTCCATATCGCCGGCCAGAGCCTGAACGCCATCAACCGCGGTGCTCAGTGTGGCCTGAGTATTGGTTACGCCCTCACTTGCCTCTTTGGCATTACCGGCGGCGTCACTGGCAAAGGTAGCCACTTCGCTGGCAGCTGCAGACATTTCATTCATGGCAGTCACAACACTGTCAATTTCATTGTACTGACGGCCGGTATTCTCATCGGTTTCAGCCGCGATTGCCTGAACATCCACAACCTGAATGCCCACGGCCAGATTAATCTCTTTGAGGTCGTTCACCATGCCACGCAGTTTGGCAAGAAAGGCATTAAAGCTATCGGCCAGGGTAATCAGTTCGGCATGAGTATCTATAGACAGTTCGTGAGTCAGATCGCCCTCAGCACTCGCCAGATTTGCCATTCGGTCCCTGATAAGATCCAGAGGCCGGGTAATCGACCGGACCAGCAACACCAGTAAACCAATGGCCAGTATGGATACCACAATGCCAACAATCAGTTGCCGTTGCGCCGTAGCTTTGACCTCGTTCGAAAGCAGGCTGGTTACCTTTTGAAGAGACGCCAGGGCGACTTTGCGCGGCAGTTCAATGATCAGTGACCAGGTGGTGCCCGACTCCTTGATATTGATCGGAAAAGACACCGCAATCTCACCATCACGATCAAACACTTCGCCGGTTTTATGCAGTTTCATATAGGCGTCTGCCCGGCCTGGCAGCGCTTCCGACAGCGGGCGTGCCAGCGAATCCTGGTAGTGACTACTGCCCGCAATCAACCCTTTCTCGCTGACCAGCGTGACACGGCCCGCCCCATCGTAAAGCTGTTTACTGACATTGAGCATCGTTTGCTGAATGGTGGAAAGGTTCACGTCAATGCCCAGCACACCCACAAATTTGCCATCATTCATAACGGGCATCACAAGGCTGGTCATCAGTTCGTTATAGCCGTCCTCAACCTCATATTCATAGGGCTCCAGCGTACAGGGTTTCAAAGTGTCTCGTGGGCACAGATACCACTCCGCCTCACGGGTGCCGAACTCGTTGAGGGTGTCATCATACTTTTCATCCGGATCGGTGGTTCTGGAAAACAACACCTCACCATCCGGGGCGCGGTAATAGGCAATATCCAATGTGCCCGTATCGCTGCTGTGCTCCTCAACACCACCGGTAAAGTAGCGGTCCTGGCCATCGTAACCGTCGGGCTCAAACTGGGCATAAATCGAGCTGATCTCCGGCTGCCCTTTGAGCAACGCACCCACCGCCTGAGACATGGCGCCCCGGCTCATCCGCTCAGAATCGGAGGCCGCCACATTCTGTTCAATGACACTCAAAAATGTCTGAGGCACCTTGAATGCCTCATTTAACATGCCCTCCACCTGTTCTCCATACTGGCCGGCCGTTGCTTTCAGGCGCTGAACAACAATGCCTTGCACCAGCTTCGAGGTGTCTTCAGTGATGTTGTCCTCCATGGACGACAGAGAGGACTGTGCGGTAATGATCATCGCCAGCCCCATCAGGAGCACCAGGCCAAGCACCAGCACGTAGAGTTTGAACTTGAGGGACAACTTTTTCATATCAGGCCGAATCCGAGGTATTTACATAAACATAGCTGATGACCGCTTTTTAACAAAACGGTAACTGTGTTCTGGGAACTCCGGCCATTGCCGAAAAAGAATGCAAATGATAATCTGTTGCACCCAATTAGTATCTAAGTCCTCACGGGCTTCCAGGATAGATCGGGCCTGGCAATACCTCGCTGCACACACTCCCCGGGGCCTCCTGTTACCAGCCTTGATCCATCCGAATCGGATCAACTTTCGGAGTATCAGATGCCTAATAACTCTTTCGGACGCCGCCAGTTTTTACTCAGTGGCGCGGCGCTGGCCGGCGCGGCAGTGCTTGGAGCAAGCGCTCCTGGCCGCCTGCTGGCCGCACAGCAGCAAACACTGACGCTCTACAACGGGCAGCACAAGAAAACGACAGCCGCCGTTGTGCGGGCTTTCACCAGGGCGACAGGCATTCAGGTTAATGTTCGCAACGGCCACAGCTCGCAACTGGCCAATCAGATTATGGAGGAGGGTGAGCGCTCGCCCGCCGATGTCTTTTACTCAGAGGAAAGCCCGCCGGTACTTGCCCTGGCAAACCACTCTCTGCTCGCGCCACTGAAATCATCAGCCCTTAGTGAGATTCCGGCCAGGTACAGAGCCAAAGACAACACCTGGACCGGCATCAGTGCCCGCAGCCGGATTGTTGCTTACAACAAAGCGATGATCAGCCCCGATCAGTTGCCCGCGTCGGTGCTCGATTTTGCAACCGGGGCCTGGGAAGGCAAGGTGGCCTACGTACCTACCAGCGGTGCCTTTCAGGAGCAGATTGTGGCCATTGAACTGTTGAAGGGGCGGGCTGCCGCACTTGAATGGCTGAAAGGCCTGAAAGCCTACGGCCAGCCGTATAATGGCAATATGTCTGCGCTGCGAGCGGTTGAGGCCGGCGACGTTGCCACGGCGCTTATCAACGATTACTACTGGTATTCACTGGCTGCGGAATTTGGCGCTGATAACCTCAACTCTGCCATTTTCCATCAGGGCCATGAAGACCCGGGGGCTCTGGTTACCCTGTCGGCCGCCGGCGTACTGAAATCCGCAAAAAACACGGCAGCGGCTCAGGAGTTTCTGGCGTTTATGGTCAGCGCCGCAGGGCAGCAGGCCGTTGTGGACTCAGTTGCAGAGTACCCTGTCCGTCCGGGCATCGAGTCACCCTACCCACTCAAACCTTTTGATCAGCTGAACGCGCCGGATGTGACTGCGGCCGATCTTGGCGATGCCTCAGATGCCCTGAAACTTGAACGCGAGGCTGGCCTGGCTTGAGCCTTTTAACACCCGCCGGAGCAAGGCGGCAGTACAGATCACTGCCGCCCTGGTGGCTGATTGCTACCGCCCTTGTTCCCATCGTTCTGATAGCACTCCCCCTGGTTTACGTAGTAACCCGGGCAACAGAAGCCGGCTGGGATGGCATTCGCGATGAGCTATTTCGGGCTTACACCTACTCGTTACTGACGAACACGCTGGTACTGGCTGTCAGTGTTACTCTGGGGGCCAGCATTATTGGTACTGCGGTGGCCTGGTGCGTGGAACGTACCGACTTGCCGGGGCGGAAAATCTGGCGAGTGGTGGCCAGCCTGCCACTCGCAGTGCCAGCGTTTGTATCCAGTTTTGCCTGGGCCTCTATCGGCAATGAATTCCAGAATATTGCGGGCGCCATTCTGGTGCTGATACTGGCATCTTACCCTCTGGTGTACCTTCCGGTAGCCGCTGCCTTGCGGGGTATGGACACCGGTTTTGAAGACGTTTCCCGCTCTTTAGGGCGCGGCCCCTGGCACACGTTCTTCTTTACCATCCTTCCGCAGGCACGGCCTGCTCTTGGTGGCGGTGCTCTTCTCGTGTTATCGCACATGCTGGCGGAATTCGGTGCCTTGTCACTCTTGCGCGTGCAAACGTTTACAACCGCTATTTTCGCCTCATACGAACTGCGCTTTGATAACGTATCGGCGGCATTGCAGGCCGGCGTGTTGCTGGTGCTTGCCTTATTTGCCGCCTATACCGAAATGCGCATGCGGGCCGGCACCCGCCACTCCAGAGTGGGTAAGGGCGCGGCGCGACAACCCTCTCTGGCAGCGCTGGGGCGTGCCACACCTGCGGTGGTGCTTGGCCAGGTTGTTTTGTCGGTGCTCGCGCTGGGCGTTCCATTAGCGGCGCTTGTTTACTGGTTATTCGTGGGCAACTCGGCCGGGCACGGATTGTCTGAAGTCTGGCCGGCTATCTGGGGCTCTGGCACCCTGTCCATCGCCGGCGCAGTGGTGACGACCCTTCTGGCATTGCCCCTGGTGCTGCTGGCAACACGGTTTAATGGCCGGCTGGCCCGGTTTGCAGACAGGCTACCCTATGTCATTCATGGCCTGCCTGGCCTGGTCATCGCGCTGGCACTGGTGTTCTTTTCCATTCATTACGTGCCCGCTATTTACCAGACCGTTCTGGTACTTATTCTGGCTTACGCCGTGCTGGCACTGCCGCTGGCACAAACTGCGCTGCGCGCCTCAGTCGCGCTGGTACCACCCCGCCTGGAAGAGATTTCACGCAGTTTAGGGCGTGGCCCCTTCAAAGCCTTTGTTTCAGTCACCCTACCCAACATTGCCCCCGGTATTGGTGCCGCCCTGGCACTACTGGCACTGGAACTGATGCGTGAGCTCACTGCCACACTGATGCTGGCACCGACCGATGTGGTCACACTCGCAACCGAGGTCTGGTCTCATACCAACGATGCCGAATACGCCGCAGCCGCACCTTTTGCCGCACTTCTGGTACTGGTATCTGCCATACCTGTGTACGTGTTTACCCGCCGCACTCTGGAGGCATACGAAATCACATGACCAGCCTTAATGTTCAGAATGTTACCAAGAGTTTTAACGGCCAGCCGGTCCTGCAGGGAATCAATCTTGATATTCCGGCAGGGTCCATTGTTGCCCTCCTGGGGCCCTCCGGCTGCGGAAAAACAACGTTACTGAGACTGATTGGTGGGTTCGACCGCCTGGATGACGGCAACATCACGTTCGGTTCTCAGGTTGTTGCCTCACCACGCCTGCATGTTCCACCGGAACGGCGACGTATTGGTTACGTACCGCAGGAGGGCACACTGTTCCCACACCTGTCGGTTACCGACAACGTTGCGTATGGGCTGCCACGCAGTGCCCGCCAGGGCCACCGGGTAGCAGACATGCTGGCCCTTGCCGGCCTTTCCGAGCTTGGGGACCGGTACCCCCATGAGCTTTCTGGAGGGCAACAGCAGCGGGCCGCACTGGCACGGGCACTGGCCCCTGAACCCGGGGTCATACTGCTGGATGAGCCATTTAATGCGCTCGATCTGGATCTGCGCCGGCAAATCTGCGACGACGTAGCTGCCATGCTCCGCCGCGAGGGAGCAACGGCCATTCTGGTTACCCACGACCCGGTCGAAGCGTTCGCCGTTGCCGATGCGGTTGCCGTCATGCACGAAGGGCAGATTATGCAGGTAGACACGCCCGACAACATATACTGGCAACCGGCAAGTGAACACGTTGCCCGGCTGACCGGACAGCCCATTTTCATTAACGGTGTTTTCCAGCAGGGCTCGGTATTAACGCCACTGGGCACCCTGCCACTGCATTCGGCCTACACGCAGGAAACCGGGAAAGCATCCATCATGCTGCGCCCGGAGCAGATTACCTACGGCAGTGGCGAACATGGTGCGCAGGCCCAGGTAATCGAACGCTCGTTCCGGGGCAACCATGTACTGTTAAAGGTCAGCCTGCAGGAGCAAACGCTTCATTTGCGGGGGTCATCCCTGTCTTCACCGGCACCGGGAGAGCACGTGCGTTTATGTGTTGAGGGTGCCTGTGCAGCATTCGGAAGCGCAGATGGTTCGCCTTAAATAACTGAATTTACGTTCATTTTTGTTGGCGACCACAGGCTTACAGTTCTGTAAGAAATGTCTCACATACCACAGGGCGTTTTTCCCATTTTGCCGAATCCTGATCCAGATAGAATAGTTCGTGTCAGGGATGACAGGTCAGCAAGGATTGTTGACACAGGGACGAAAATTCCAGGGAACAGGAATTACCAGAAGGATCAGGGTTTACAGGGACGGCGGCACGGATGAAGCGCTCAGGATGATGCGCAGCCTGAAGGATCGGGCAGGGGTCAGTCACGGAATTCGGGATCACAGGGAAAGTGATCCTTCCGTGCATCAACCGCGGCTTTCACACCAGCATGGCTTTCTCTCCGTATTCACACACCCTCACCTCACACACTTCCATCTCGATGTTCGCTGGTTTTCATCTTCTGACACATAACCATAACGACGTTATTCAGCCTCAGGAGATCTCATACATGAAACGCACTCCCCTTATTGCAACCTTCATTCTGCTGTTCAGCCTGCTCACAGGCATGGCCCACGCAGACCAGGCAGCCATTAACATCAATACCGCCGATGTAGCCACACTTTCTGAATTAAACGGCATTGGCCAGAGCAAGGCGGAGGCGATTGTTGCCTACCGCGAAGCTCACGGCCCCTTTCAGGCACCTCAGGAGCTGGCCAATGTTAAAGGCATTGGCGAGCGCACCGTTGAGAAAAACGCCTCGCGCCTGACCATAAAGTAAATGTACCGGGCGGCGGAGCCCTGCCGCTGCCCACACATCGGTTTACCGCCCCGGGAAACGGCACCAGCCTGACCGGACCTTCTGCTAATGGATAACTGGCGCATGCGCCTGCGCACTGTTAGCCTTTGACCTGTTCGCACACTAACTTACACAACACGCAACGGGTTACTGAATGCTCCGCGGTGCTCTGCTGATTGCCCTGGCTTCCCTGTTATGGGCAACCACGGGGATTGTCGCAAAATTCCTGTTTCTGGGGTCAGAGATGCAGCCTCTCACGCTTGGCTTTCTGCGCCTGGCGGTAGCTCTGCCGTTCTTCTGGTTTCTGATGCGGCGGGAACAACAGCAACTGCGGCGGGCAAATGCAGGCCAGTCCTCATCAGACTGTGGCCAGCTGACGCCCGACATAAAAACCTTCATACCGCTGATTGGTCTGGGGCTGTTTCAGGCGTTCTACCAGGGCAGCTATCTGTTAGCCGTGGATCTGACCGGTGCGGGCATAGCAACTCTGATATCACTGTGCCTGCCTCCGGTATTGGTGGCAATTCTTGCAGCCCCTTTGCTTGGAGAAAAGCCCGGGGTGCTCACCATTTTATCGCTTATTGCTGCTGTGATTGGCACCGGCATGCTCGTTCTCAGCGATATGGACACCAGCGGCACTCTGCGCCTGGCCGGTATACTGATGGCGCTACTTGCCGCCGCGGTTTACACCGGGTTTACCCTCACAAGCCGCCACAGTTCATCAGGCACACCGGTATTCACAACCGCGTTTATCTGCTTCTTTACCGCTGCGCTGATACTTCTGCCTGTCGTTGCGGTATCCGGTGGATTCAACGGGCTGGAAACCCTTGATGCAACGCAGTGGCTGATGGTGGTTTATATTGGCGTAGTACCCACCTGTATTGGCTACCTGTGTTTCTTTACCGCCATGAAAACAACGCCGGCAACCCTGTCCAGCATTATCGTGACACTGGAACCCTTGTTTGTGGCTTTGCTGGCATGGGTGCTTCTGGGGGAAATTCTTGGGCCAGTGGGAATCACCGGAGCCCTGATACTGACAGCGGCCGTGATTACGGCATCAGTCTATGGTGGGGGCCGGAAAGCCGGCACCAGCGCTGAGGCTGGTGCCAGCCCGCCATAACAGCGGAGTACCCGGGTTATCCCCTGTCTTTGCGCTGCTTCTGCATCATGTCTGGCTGCAGAATTTCAATCCAGTACCCGTCCGGGTCCTGAATAAACGCCAGCCCTTTCATTTTGCCATCATCGGGCTTTTTAACGAAGCTCACACCCAGGTGCTCAAAACGCTCTGTTGCGGCGTAAACATCCGGCACGGCAATGCCGATATGCCCGAATCCCTGAGGTTTATCGTTACCGTTATGGTACTGAAAGTCTTTATCGTCTTCGGTGCCCCAGTTGTGGGTCAGTTCCAGCATGGCTTCACGCCCGAAGATGTACGTTGTGCGATGGTCATCATCAACAGGGATCTGGTTTGCCTGACGGTCGTCCAGATACCCCAGAAAGTACAGCGTGAATTTCATCTCCGGAAAATCGAGCTTGCGCACCAGGCGCATCCCCATTATCCGGGTATAAAAATCCATGGAGCGCTCGGGGTCTTTGATGCGCAGCATCGTCTGGTTAAAAACATAACCTTCGGTTTCCGGAACGGATTCGCTATACAGGCCAGCAGCCTGCTCGAAATGCCTGGGCATGGGATATCCCTTTTTCTCGCAGAATTTAAAACTTATACCTGTGTGCGCTTTAAGTAAAATTCAAGGGTGGCGCGCACTGCTGTGATAGACTCATGCGCTCAGATTTCAGCGCCGGCCGGCCTGTGCGGGGCCAACCGGCCGTTTACGTTATATATCAGAGAGGCGTTATGGATTTCCAAGTGCCTAACACCCTGGCGGAACAAATCGCCAACTATCTGGGCGAGCGGATTATGACCGGGCAGATCCAGCCCGGCCAACGCATTCATGAGTTGACGATTGCCACCGAACTGAAGGTTAGCAGGGCATCGGTTAAAGAAGCCCTGTACACACTGGAGCGCTGGCACCTGGTGGAAATCATTCCACGCAAGGGCGCGGCAGCAACCCGCCTGGACGCCAGACACGCCTCTGAACTTTATGACGTTTACATGCATTTATTAATGATGCTCGCCACCCGCCTTTGCGAACGCTGGCAGGAGCAGGACAAACCTCAGATACTCGCATCCGTGCGCCGGGTCGTAGAGCAGGTAGAGGCATCGTCGGCTGATATTACCGCGGTTGTTGAAGCCAGCTTCGATGTTATGGAAGCCTGCTGCAGAGTGGTGGACAATCCTTTCCTCACGGAGGCCCTGTCTAACTTCAAGCCCGCCGTCAGCCGGGCCTACTACCTGAGTGCCGATCAGTATCGGCAGGGGCTTACGCAAACCACTCAGTTCTTTTCCGAGCTACCTGAAGCCGTACTCGCCAGAGATGCGGACAACGCACAAAAGTTGATTCGCGACTTTGCCGGGCACCAGAAACGGCTGATACAGCAAGCCCTGGCAAAGCGATAACACCTTCAAAGCAGCGGCAACCTTCGATTGTGACTCATCTCACAGACCTGTCGTCAATTCACGCTTATCGTTACAGCGTGTAACAAAAAGATTCTCTGCTGCATTGGTTGTGCTGTCCCCTGCGGCCCGGAAAGCACGAAAGACGCTTTCCATACAACAACAATCACAACGATATGGACTTTGGGGCCCTCATGACTCAGCTATGCACCTGTAACGAGCCAACTCGCCGGCTTTCTGTCGGAAACCTGACGCTGGTATTCCTGGCCCTTTCCATACCCTTGCACGCAGCGGCTGAATTCAGGCCCATGGACGACGGCGCGCTTTCCGGCATCACCGGGCAGGCGGGCGTCACTATAGAGATGGAAACCAAGCTGAACCTGGACCGGCTGAGCTGGACAGATGAAGGCTCGCTGAATGTGAACGGGCTCAGGCTTTCTGGCCAAAACGACACGGTTCTGGACAATATGAAGCTGACGATTGATATCGCCGGGCAGGACGAAGTGCTTGAGCACGGCTTTTCAGAAATTGCCAGACGCGCCAACGCCGGGCAACTGGACCCGAACAGCAACCCGGATATCGCAGATGCACTGGCAACCTACAATCTGGGCGGCAGCTTTGGCAAAAAATTCAATGATGGCGATCTTGTTATCCATCTTGGCGCCACAGATTACGGTGACCCCACCGTTCTTGATGATTATCTGAACGCGGTCGATTTCGAGCTGGCTGTCGACAGCCTGACGACATCCGGCACCGAAGGCAGTGCAACCTTGTTTTCCAACGTTTTGCTGCAAGGGTATGTCGGGCCGACAGATCTTGTTATCCGCAACGGAGGCACCTCTACCCGAACCCTTGCCAACGGCAATACAGTGTCCGGATCAGAACTGGAACTGGACACCCACTTTGAAATCACCAACGGCCACCTGAACTGGGATGCCGCAGACCTGATTCTGATTTTCAACTTTGCCGCTGTCGGTATTGAGGGCCTGCAAATTCATAACCGCCGGGGTAACGACACTCTGGGGCACTTTGGAATGGCCAGCGCCACCGCGAAACTGGCAAAAGGCACAAGCGCGGTATCAGGCAAAGAAGGTCTGTCTGTGCACGATGTGGAGTTCCGGGCCGACATAGACATGCCGGTATTCCGGGTTGGCCCCGCCAGCATCGGCAGTGTTCAGTTCACAGACTTTGCGATTACAGACACCACTATGATGGTATATGGCCACTAAGGCACCACTAGACAAGCCTCTGCCTTCCTCCTGTAAACTGCCCGTCTTAACCTGACGGGCGGTTCATGACAAACTCCGAAGCTCACTCCCATTCAAAACAGGCATCGTGGCGAAGGCTGACTGTGTTCAGCCTGATTTTTATTGCCATGACGGCAGCTGGCCTGTTTGCCGTATTCGACCAGTTTGCCGGCCGCACAATTACCTTTGATGCCCGGCTTCTGGAGCCAGCCACTCTGGCCAGCATTGGCCTGCTGCTACTCGTCTATTTTGTGATGGATGGCTTAAGGTTGCACTTCACCTTACGGGCTCTGGGGCATAACCTGCCATTCAGGATATTATTCCGGCTAGTCTTCATTAACCTGTTTTTTTCAAACGTGACACCCATGGCGACCGGCGGTGGGTTCGCGCAAATCTGGTATCTCAACCGCCAGGGCATACCGGTTGGCAAAGCAACCGCCGCAACCACCATCCGAACCCTGCTTGCAGTCGTGGTTATCTTTACACTGACACCCGTTTTTCTGCTCACGCTGGATGCGCTCACCAGCCACACCATTGCCAGCAGCATCGGTATGGCCCTGGCGGTATTCATAAGCCTGTACCTGGCATTCTTTGGGGTGCTTCTGTTCCGGGCCCGCTGGTTGATTGCACCATTAAACGGGCTGTTCAATGCATTGCAGCACGTCCACATCATCAGCGACACCCGCAACCGGCGCTGGCAGTTCAAAGCCCGGCGTGAAATGCTGCGATTTTCCAGCGCCTTCACCGACTATCTGCACGGCCGGCCGCTGTTTATAGGGCTCTCTGTTTTATGCACTCTGGGCTTCCTTTTAAGCCTGTTCAGCTTTCCCGCCCTCCTTATGCACAGCCTGGGCTATGATGTGGACTACCTGACATCCATCGGGTTGCTGGTTGTAACAACCTTTATTATGTATTTCTCCCCGACACCGGGTGCGTCGGGTATTTCAGAAGGTGTATTCGGAAGCTTCTTCCAAAATATTCTGACAGGCAATCACTTGTTGCTGGTAACGGTAAGCTGGCGTTTTCTGACAATATACCTGGGCATGGTGATCGGGCTCATTGTGCTGCAACGAGAATTGCTCAGAGACAGGAAAGCATCAGGATGACCTTTCGAAATCCACTAAAACTCCTGTTTTACACCTGCCTGCTGGTTATTGTTCTTCTGGTGGGTTACAAAACTTACCTCAACCTCTTCATGAAAGACTTCAAGGGCGTTCACACCACCGAGGTTGAGCAGATTCACCAGGAGATCGGTTCAGATAAACCGTTCACATTTGCCGTTGTTGGCAATATCAACAACTCGATTGGCATTTTTGAAGACCGGATTATTCCGGAGCTGAACGCCTCAGACATCGACTTTATGGTTTCCGCCGGTAACGCCGTCAGCGGTGGGGGCGAAGACAAATACCGGGCGCTGTACGGCAGCCTGAGCCACCTTCACATTCCCTATCTGCTGACCTTCGGAGCCCATGAGTACGAAGACTTTGGCAGTTTCCGTTTCTACGATCACTTTGGCCCGCACTTCTTCAGTATCCGGGTTGGCACCAGCCGGCTGATCTTTCTGGACAGCACCGGCAAAACCCCCTGGCAATGGCAGATTCGCTGGCTGAATGATTTACTGGCCGGAGACGACTCCAAAGCCAGAATTCTGTTTATCGGACACCCGCCATTGAAGCCGGCACAAAACGCGCCGTTTGATGAGCCAGACGATTACCTGCAGCCTGATAAATTCAAAAAGGCGCTGTTACACCAGATTGAGAAACATCATATCAACCTGATTTTTTCGGCTAATCTGTCGCTTTACTCTGATACTAAACGGGGTGATACCGAGTTCATTACCACCGGTGGTGCCGGTGGTCTGGTTCTCAACAACAACACCAGCTTCTACCATTATGTAAAGGTTAACGTGAGTGCCGATGGCAAGGTCAGCCACACTCTGGTGCCCGTGGAAGTTGGCCAGCACCCCTTTCTGAAACGGCTGGAAAGCCTGTGGTTTTTCATCTACTCACTGCTGTATTCCGGCTATCTGAACTTTATTCTTATTCTGGCAGTGCTGGTTGCGATAACCATCAAACTGTACACCACGATTTTCATCGGCAAAAACTACTACCCGGATTACGATCTGGACCCATCGCCATGGCTGGAAAAATCACTCAGGGTGGCCATGTTCACGAACAATTACCTGCCGTTTATTGGTGGCGTTCCTATTTCGATTGAACGCCTGAGACACGGGCTGGAAGCACTGGGTGATCAACTGCTGATCGTTGCACCCCGCTATAAAGACCAGCCGGCAGAAGAGTCTCAGGTGCAGCGTGTGCCTTCATTGCTGGCGATGGGCCAGAAACAGGAATTCCGGCTGGCCAACATTTTCCTGCGCCGGATTCGCCAGCGGGTAAAAGCCTTTCACCCGGATATTATTCATGTACACCACCCTATCTGGATGGGGTCGCTTGGGTTGTTTATGGCCAGAGCCTTGCACATACCGGCCATCTACACCTACCACACACGGCTTGAACATTACGCGCATTTCGTGCCCCTGCCAGGCATGCTGTTTCGCAACCTGATATCCCATGAGCTGGTTCGGCGGTTCGCCAACAAGTGTGACGGCATTATCGTACCCACCTACTCCACCGAAGAGTATTTGCGCATGATCGGCGTAAAAACGCCGATCTTTGTGCAGCCAACCGGTATCGAGTACCAGCGGTTTCAGAAGGTATCACAGGCCAGTGTCCAACAATTGCGCGAGAACCTGTCGCTGGGGGATGAAAAGATTTTTATCAGCGTCTCCCGGCTTTCCAACGAAAAAAATATTGATTTCATGATTGAGGCAATCGATACCCTGCGCCAGACCTCCGACGTGCCCTTTCGTTTTCTGATGATTGGCGACGGCCATCAGCGAGACCGGTTACAGCGAAAAATTGATGGCCTGGACCTGCAGAAACACTTTATTCTGGCAGGTGCCGTACCTCCGGAAGATATGGCCACCTGGTACCACCTTGGCGACGCCTTTTTGTTTGCGTCCAAATCTGAAACACAGGGCATGGTGATACTGGAAGCTATGGCCGCAGGCTTGCCGGTGGTAGCTGTGCGTTCAAGTGGTATTGAAGACGTTGTCAGGCAGGGCGTGAATGGTTTCAAAACACCGGAGAAACAGGATCTTTGGGTAGAGCAGGTCAGAACTCTGCTTGAAGATGATGAGTTGCGTCAAAAGCTGGCCGGGCAGGCGCTCAGCTTCGCCAGAGACTTTTCGGTTGAGCAGTTTGCACAGGATGTCCGTGCGATATACGCCAGCACTCTCGCACTGGCCGACAAAAAACAGCCCGGACACTCACAAACATAACCGGATTCCCAGATCGTGCTGACCGGGCCAGGCTAAGACAGCGTAAAACAACAACATTCTGATTACCGGAGACTCTGCATGAGTTTAATTCCTGTTGGCATCAGTACCTGCTTGCTGGGCAAAGAAGTTCGCCATGATGGTGGCCACAAGCATTCCCGCTACTGCACTCAGGTGTTGTCGAGGCATTTTGACTTCCGCGCCATTTGCCCGGAACTGGAAGCCGGCCTTGGCGTGCCACGGCCTGCGATTCATTTGCGGGAGCACCCGGAAGGCATGCGCCTGATCGAGACCAAAGGCACAGCTGATCACACCAGCGCCATGCAGGAATTTATTGCCGGAATAATGCCCTCACTCGGCGAACTTCGTGGTTATATTCTGATGGCTAAATCGCCCAGTTGTGGCATGGAGCGGATCAAAATCCACAACGAAGACGGGCAGGTTATCCGCAGAGATGGCCGGGGCATGTTTGCCGACGCCTTACTGGAAGCCTGGCCGCTGATGCCGGTGGAAGAAGAAGGCCGCCTGAACGACGATACTCTGAGAGAAAATTTTATTGAGCGGGTGTTTGCCTACGACGACTGGATGAAGAATGTCGCTGGCGAACAGCTCAGCGCGCAGGCACTGATTCACTTTCACACCCGCCATAAATTCCAGCTTCTCGCCCACTCAGAGAAAATATACCGCCAGCTGGGCCCGATGCTGGGAGATCTGAAATCGGCGCCACTCGCCACCATTGCCGATCGCTACATTCACCTGTTCATGGAGGCCATGCGTCAGAAAGTCAGCCGGGGGGCGCATGTAAATACCATACAGCACCTGCTGGGCTATCTGAGAGATTCTATGGGTGAAGAAGACAGAAAGGTGCTTTTGGAACAAACAGAGGCTTACCACCGGGGTGAAGTCCCTCTGATTGTTCCCATGACGTTACTGCGCATGGCGCAGCGCCGGGAGCCCGTCGATTACCTGAGCATTCAGAAATACCTCACCCCCTACCCTGATGAGCTGGGGCTGAGGAATAACGTCTGATCAGAAACCGTAGAGTAGTGACAGGGACGTTTCTGTATCGGTTTTTTCTGTGTTGGCCGGCACCTTCGACACGTGCTTGACACGGAACGCGGCTTTCATCGACAGATTGCCCACAACGTTTGCCCTGAGCGACGTTTCGGATTCGGTTATCCGGTTGCTCTCATCCATGCCTATTTCCGTGCTCAGCTTCTGCCGGAAGAGCGCATTGTCTGACAGCGCATAATCAAACTTTGCAGCCAGACGGGCGATGGCTTCTTTTTCTGCGTCTTCACCTTCGGCATTGGTCATTTCCAGTTTGTTATAGCGATAACCGGCACCCACCGAGAGATCCAGAAATGAACGCTTACCCCGCTTCCATACCCGGTTTCCATAACCAGTGGTAGCCGAGGACTCAAAATCATAGCCGGAAAACCGGTCATCCTCGTATTCGCCACGAACAAACCAGAAATTCTGCTCATGAAACCGGTAATTGGTTTCTGCCATGGCTTCGTACTGCTCGGCGGTTGTTGCCTCTTTTGATTCTGAATATTTTGAGCTGAACTCACCAAGGTTGCGCCAGCGACCTTCTTCATGCTTCAGACCAAGCCGCGAATTTACGATAGTTTCTTCCGTGTTGCCGGAGGTGATAAGAATGCCCAGCTCCGCCTCACCTTCCCAGTTATCGTTATCGTTTTCCTGACCCTGAGCCAGTGGCGATACTGTAATAGCAGCAACCACCACCGCGTGCATGAACCCTGTTCGCTCAAATATCATGAAACCTCCCTAGGTTATCCGTTCATACTCCCGCCGTCTTGCGGGCTTTCTCACCCACCATGCTTTTTTTTGCCTGGCGTTCACGTTCAGCCTTTTTCCGGGCTTTGCGTTCCGCAATAATACGGGCCGCCTCACCGCCTACATGGGCTTCGCCACGCTGCTCTGCCAGCCGTATCTGGTGTTCACGTTCAGCAAAACGGGCTTTTTGCGCCTCGGTCAGTGTGTCGATACATTGATGACAGCTAACGCCCTGCTCATACTCCGGGCGCCGCTTGTCTTCTTCGGTGATGGGCCGGCGGCACGCATGGCACTGATCAAACCCGCCACGCTCCAGATCATGATTTACCGTTACCCGGTCATCAAACACAAAGCACTCGCCCTGCCACAGGCTTTGCTCCTTCGGCACATCTTCCAGGTACTTCAGAATGCCACCCTTCAGGTGATACACCTCATCAAAGCCCTGTTCTTTCAGGTACGCCGTAGACTTCTCACACCGGATACCACCGGTACAGAACATGGCGACCTTCTTGTGCTTTTTCGGGTCCAGATTCTGCTGAACATACTCCGGAAACTCCCGGAACGTGTCGGTTTCCGGGTTAACCGCATTTTTGAACGTGCCGATTTCCACCTCGTACTGATTGCGGGTATCCACCAACAACACATCCGGGCTTGAGATCAGTTCATTCCACTCTTTGGGGTCCACATAGGTGCCGACAATGCGTTTCGGGTCTATCCCCTCAACCCCCATGGTCACTATCTCTTTCTTGAGTTTTACCTTGGTGCGCTTGAACGGCTGAATATCAACGTAGGATTCTTTGTAATCAATACCGTCAAACCGCTTATCCCGGCCAAGCCAGGCCTGCACTGCATCAATACCGGCGCGGCTGCCAGCGATGGTGCCGTTAATGCCTTCAGCGGCCAGCAGCAGTGTTCCGTGAACGTCTTGCGCGAGCATCAGGTTCAGCAAAGGCTCCCGAAGTGATTTGTAATCGTTAAGAACCGCGAACTTGTAAAGTGCACAAACGACGATGTTATTACTCATGATGTATCTCCTGCGGGCCGGACCGTAAATCCGGAGCATGGGTTTATGGTGTGTAAAACGGGTTTGATCCTGAGAGGGCGCAAATTTTAACCAACTCTGGCTCAGGATCAAGCAAAGTTCTGCCGGCAACCTCTGGTTGTATCAATCCGCTTTATCCGCAAGCTCCCGTTCAACGACGGCAGATAACTGCCCCCAGGCCGGTCGCGTTAACCGGATGTTGTCTACCAGAACCGTCGGTGTGCTGGTTACCCGTAACTGCATAGCCACCTGCCGGCTCTGCTCTATGGCTTCTTTATGGAGTTCCGTGGTCATACAGCTGCGGAAGCGCCGCTCTTCCAGCCCGAGTTCAGTGGCATAGCGGGTGAAAATTGCTACGGGGCTGTCCGTATCGCTCCACTGGGACTGTGCGCTGTACAGCTTTTCATGCATTGGCCAGTAGGCGCCCTGGTCTCCCGCACACCGGGATGCCAGCGCGGCTGGCATGGCATTTTTGTGCTGCCGCAGCGGCAACTCAAAGTACACGAACCGCACCTTGCCCGTTTTCACATACTCTTCTATCAGCCGCTGGCTTGCCCCCGAAAACCGGGCGCAGGCGGGGCACTGATAATCCGCGAACTCGCGAACCACCACAGGTGCGCCAGCATCGCCTATCGATATGCCGTATTGATCAAGCTCAGCAGGAAACGGCTCTGCGTCGGCAGCCGCAACCGGCAACTCACCAGAGGCTGGTTCCGGCTTTGCTGTCAGAAACGACACCCCGAACAGCACCGCGGCCGCAATAAGAACCGCAACCCCCACATACAATGGCTTGTTGCTTTTGCCTTTAGCCGGCGCCGGTTCCCCGGTGTTCCTGCGACGTTTGGCCTCACCCATTTATGATCTCCTTTTTGTTAATGTGTGGGTATTTACCGAATCCGTG
>CAYUTG010000025.1:14679-22996 GCA_964447555.1 uncultured Marinobacter sp. | reverse complement strand
TGCGAGCCTGTTCAAGGAAGACAAGGATGCCGACGATGGATTCCCGTGGGGAGAAGAGGTTTTTAATGTCAGTAAAGGACTCCTGAGCGGGTTGCAAGGCCTTCTTTATATTATTTATATGTGTGCGGCAGTTATGTTTTTTATAATGATCGGAGTAACAATACTTGGGTTGTTTTTTTGGTTAATTGATGGGCCAGATTACGAAACTCTAATTCTGCTTTATGATGCCCATAAATATTTGTATCTTATTTTAGGTGTCGGGTACTTCGGAGGTAAATATGGCCGCCTACTGCTTGCATACCTGACCCAAAAACGCCAGCGCGCCAATCCCACCGGCCTCTATCGCCGGGAAGGCATGGTTCGCATCAAGCACCGCAGGTCAGTTTTTGAGGCCCGTTTCATTGAATTCGACGCCTACCTGGTGCATACCCCCTCGGGCCGGGGTGGGCGTTATTACAACTTGCTGTTACAGCACCGGTACAGCGACCACAAGCTGTGGATGAAAGGCTTGCTGACCGATGCCATGAACCCCCGGGAAGTGTATGCCTACTGGAACATGATTCAGCAGTACATGGACGTTGCTGGACCGTTACCAGATGTGCCCATCTTCGAACCCTTCCGACACAGAGACCCGGTAACCGCTGCGTACGATGAACGTACCGGGCGAGACCCTTTCAAATGGCGGAAAAGAACACCGGAGTCCTGGCGAAAGAATCTGCACAGCAGTTACCAACGCCGACTGCAGGAAACAAGCTTCAGTGGCAGCTGTATTCTGGACGCCCATATAGAGGGCCGGGGAAGACCTGTGCCCGATAATCCGGAAGGTGTTTTGTTGGCTTAACTATGCCTAAAAGCCAAAGCATGGGTTTTCGTAGCAATTGTTAAGCTGTGGCATCAAACAGAACCTTCTGTAGAGCCTTTAAGGAGAACTTGAAGCGACGATGGCTTAATCCAGAAAATTGTCAGATTTTGAACAAATTAAGAAGTGCCCCGATTACCCACAGATAAGGAAATCCCCCAGTGCCCACACGGATGTTACTCACTCTGCTACTCCTGAACCCTATCATCACCCGGGCCGGCGTATACCGCTGGGTCGATGAACAAGGCAATATGCTCTCGGAAATACTTTGAAGCGGAGCTGGACGCGTTTTATTACATGTTGTTGTTTTACAGTATGAGGCGACCAGTAGATGCAGCTTCTGTGGGGGCAATGTACCGGTTTACTCACTACAACCATAATAAGTGCGATCAGCTTGAAATGCTGATCCACTACGAGAAAGACGGGCGAAAAGTTACGGGTGAGAATGGGCTCCGCATCATGTTAGATGGAAACGACGTAGAGGAACTGGGTGTCGATGAAAGACTCACCTTTGAAGTGTGATTTTCCGGAAGCGGACTTAGAGCAACGACTGGAAAAGAAACTTTACCGAACCCACGGTGCGCGACTTGCCAGTCCGCCAGCCCGGAAGGTGGCGGGGGTATCCGATTCCTCCGAGGGAATGGAGGTTGGTGTTTCCTATATTAGCGAACGATTTATGGATATCCGGACGGCCTTCTTGATTTTTCGCAGAGGTCAACTGGTCATTGTAAATCTGGTCATGATATCTGCAGTGGCGCTAGGTTGGTTGGTTAGTTTGTTCTATTCAAAGGCGTTGCTGGGGGTGCTGATCGCTTTTGGGCCTGTCTGGGTCGCTATCTATCTGTTTGAGATATTCTTCCCGCTTACGCTTCCAATCCGGATCGACCGAGTGGAGGGGTTTGTGTACGTAGGGCATAGGGGTACCTTTTACCGGATTCCCTGGGACGAGCTGGAAGTGACCTTTTCCTACAACTGGCAGTATCTGGGTTCCGGTATTGTGTGGGAGCGACAGTATTACTCCCACCTATTTATGCGAGAACAGCATTACTTCTGTGGAAAGCCCCCAAAGATGTCTTTGCAGCGAAAGAAAATTTCTTCGGGGTTTAAGGAAGATGATATGTATCGGAAATGGAATTTTTTTGTTAGATATTATAATAAAGGAATCGGTAAGAAAGACGCCGATAATCTTGTTATGGCTAATCATGATACATATCGTAAGTATATAAATTCGAAATCGATAGGAAGGCGTTTTTTTAGCTTCTTGGTTTTTATTATTTTTATGCCATCTATGTTTTTTTGGAAATATACTCCCTTCAAATATAAATGGCCGCAGGAGATTGAGGCAGTTTTTGGTAAGTCCAATAATTATTGATCTTGGCTCAACAATTTCCAGTCAATGTTTTCTATTTCATTGGTCTACCTGTCACGCATAAAAAATGTCCGAAAAGTTACGGGTGAGAGTGGGCTCCGCATCATTTTAGATGGAAACGATGTAGAGGAACTGGGTGTCGATGAAAGACTCGCCTTTGAAGTGTGATTTTCCGGAAACGAACCTGGAGCAACAGCTTGAAAAGAAGTTGTACCGCACCCATGGTGCGCGACTTGCCAGCCCGCCGGCCCGAAAGGTGGTGGGGGTGTCTGACTCCTCGGAAGAAATGGGCTACAGAGTCGCCTGCATTAGCGAGAGGTTTATAGACATCCGAACAGCCTTTATGTCTCTGCGCTCAGGCCTGCCGGCCATCATGACTATGTTCATGATGATTGTCTTGGCATTGGGCTGGATTCTTAGCCTTTTCTTTTCGAAGGCATTGTTGGCTATGCTGATTGCTTTTGGGCCTTTTTGGGTAGCCGTCTACCTATTTGAGATCTTTTTCCCAACCACCCTACCTGTTCGAATCGATCGGAAGGAGGGTTTCGTCTACGTAGGGCATCGAGGCACTTTTTACCGCATTCCTTGGGATAAGCTAGAGGTAGCCTTTTCCTATAACTGGCAATATTTGGGCTCTGGCATTGTGTGGGAGCGACAGTATTACTCCCACGTGTTTATGCGAGAAGAGCATTACTTCTGTGGAAAGCCCCCCAAGATGCCTCTGCAGCGCAAAAAGATCTCTTCCGGATTTAAGGAGGAGGATATGTATCGGAAATGGAATTTTATTGTCAGATACTACAACGAAGGAATTACTGAAGAGGATGTGAATCATCTTGCCGGGATGAATTTTGACTCACTTCGTAAGGATCTGGCTTCAAGCTCAGTTGGAAAGCGTATCGTCGAATACTCCCTTCTAGTCGTTTTTATGCCAACCATGATTTGGTGGAAATTTACCCCTTTCAAGTACAAATGGCCTAAGGAAATCGAAGCGGTTTTCGGGAAGGCTAACAACTACTAACCATAGGCGGGCATCACGTAAACGCCATGATGATTCAGACATAACCTAATGTCTTCCGCTTTGGATCTTTGTGATGAAGTGGGCCTTGCTCTGGTCCTGTCAGAAAAATGTGGTTTCTTCATGCAGAATCTCCTTGCGTGTAGCTTACGGAAAATTCTACTTTTGATCACCGCTGTTTTTCGGGAGGATTACCATTCCGTTCTCACTCGCTGGCGGGGATGGAAAATCATGGGTGAAAACGGACTTTGCATTATCATGAATAGAAACGGTATCGCACCAGACCTAGGTGAAAATAGTCTTCCCAACGCTACTGGAGAATCTGACTGGGAGCCGGGTAGTCGTCGCACTTCCCAGGATGGTCAGTTACTGACCCTGAGTCCGGTACCGGTAGCTACCGGTGAGCGGGCGGTGGATGTAACTGGCTGGGTTCGGCGCAAAACTGAGAGCTGGCTGGACCTACAGGGGGGTAACTGGCTGTTCGGAGCTGAGTTCTCTTTGATGTTTTTGAGTTTGACCTTGTTGACGACTCTGGCAGCTGTAGCTTTCACGCTGGAAATGGGAATCAATCTGCTCCGATGGGACTGGGGGCTACCCTTGTTTGTGTTCGTCGGGAACCTCCTGATCACTGTGCCATGGGGCCTCTACATGCACTTTCTGGGCAGTAAGGCTGTCAAGGAAAGCCCCCCTGTCAGATTTAATCGACAGCGCCGTGAAGTAGCTATACCTCGCTGGACAGAAGGTCAGGCGTTCAAAATGCCATTTTGGAACGACAATGCCGCTGGAATAGCATATATCACATACATTGGTACTATCGCGGCAGTCATCGCGCCGTTTACTCTGGAGGGGGAGTCACCAGAGTATATCCGGTTGCTGGTAACCATATTTGTTGCGGCGTTAGTGGTTGAAACACTGGTAATAGGTATTTATCTCTTCATAGCCTTCCGCCTGAAGAAAAAACACGACCCCAGACTCATTTACGAAATCTACCCCTGGGAAAAGCTGGTCGCCTTTATAGAAACCCAGCAAAACGTCGGCCCCAGTCTGATGGCTACCCACACCTTCCTGACGCTGGCTATTCCCAGGGAGGATGATCCCGAAACAGCACTGGCATCTGCCCGCATCAACGTAGGTCATGAAACGGCTGGTCTGGCGCAGTGGGAGTGCATCCGGTGTTTTATGGATGAAGGCCCTGATGCGTGTCCGGATCCCAAGCAGGATGAAACTCTGGCAGGTTACAAAGCCAAATGCCGGCAGGCCCGTAAGGACATGCCGCTCTTGTCCTGGCTGTGGAAAAAAGTCGGAGACTGGTTCTTTCATCGTTATCTCGCCCATATCATCACCGAGCGTCGCATCAAATCCCTGGCCGTGCGTCGCCTGCCAGAAGAGCTTAAAGCCTGGTCAAAACCGCTCCCGGAGTCTCAGTGGGCAAAACCTTCTGAGACGCTGAAGGCGCTCAATGAACAGCTCACTCAGGCTTATAACGGCGGTTTGAAATTTACCCGCATGGGACCGTTGTCTGAGTGGCAGGCGGGCTCAGTTGGTAAACCGCCGAAACGAGGTGACAAAAGACGCGGTCGAACCAGAGTGTCTTTTTGATTGGATGGTGACCAGACCACCACCGGCCCAAAGCCTGCTTTGGAAACAATGAAGCAATTGAGGTGATTACCTCCAGCCAATTACCCACTACTAAGGAAAGCTTCCATGACTGCAAGGACGCTACTACTTACTTTGCTACTATCTGACAAGGCATATCATTACGAGCTCATGTTACACGAGCAAGGCAACTTGCCGATGACGGCCGCGAATGAGACGAAAACCTGGCAGCTTGTAGCACCGTTGGCTGAGGCGAGTACCAAGCTGGCTCCAGTGGTCAGCGCTTATGGTTTTCATTCGCTGGTTGAGGCGCCCAAAGGATCCTGATTATGGTAGAAGAACAGGCTACACGTACCTTTACTCATGCTGCTGGAGAGGCTGACTGGGAGCCGGGTAGTCGTCGCACATCCCGAGAAGGGCAGTTATTGGCTCTAGGACCTAAGCCGGTAACGACCGATCAGAGTGCGGTAGATGTGACAGGTTGGATTCGGCGGAAAACAGATTGCTGGCTGGATATGCAGGGTGGAAACTGGTTGTTTGGAGCCGAGTTTGCCCTAATGTTTTTAAGCCTGTTTGCACTAATGATCTTGTTTGCTTTGGTAGTGACGATCGATGCCTACCTTGACGATGGAGTAGTTACATGGATTCCTTTGGGTGTTGTAGGGGGGATGAATTTATTGGTTACTCTACCATGGGGGGCATATCTGCACTTTCTTGGAAACAAAGCTGTCAAGGAAAGCCCCCCTGTCAGATTTAATCGACAGCGCCGTGAAGTAGCTATACCTCGCTGGACAGAAGGTCAGGCGTTCAAAATGCCATTTTGGAACGACAATGCCGCTGGAATAGCATATATCACATACATTGGTACTATCGCGGCAGTCATCGCGCCGTTTACTCTGGAGGGGGAGTCACCAGAGTATATCCGGTTGCTGGTAACCATATTTGTTGCGGCGTTAGTGGTTGAAACACTGGTAATAGGTATTTATCTCTTCATAGCCTTCCGCCTGAAGAAAAAACACGACCCCAGACTCATTTACGAAATCTACCCCTGGGAAAAGCTGGTCGCCTTTATAGAAACCCAGCAAAACGTCGGCCCCAGTCTGATGGCTACCCACACCTTCCTGACGCTGGCTATTCCCAGGGAGGATGATCCCGAAACAGCACTGGCATCTGCCCGCATCAACGTAGGTCATGAAACGGCTGGTCTGGCGCAGTGGGAGTGCATCCGGTGTTTTATGGATGAAGGCCCTGATGCGTGTCCGGATCCCAAGCAGGATGAAACTCTGGCAGGTTACAAAGCCAAATGCCGGCAGGCCCGTAAGGACATGCCGCTCTTGTCCTGGCTGTGGAAAAAAGTCGGAGACTGGTTCTTTCATCGTTATCTCGCCCATATCATCACCGAGCGTCGCATCAAATCCCTGGCCGTGCGTCGCCTGCCAGAAGAGCTTAAAGCCTGGTCAAAACCGCTCCCGGAGTCTCAGTGGGCAAAACCTTCTGAGACGCTGAAGGCGCTCAATGAACAGCTCACTCAGGCTTATAACGGCGGTTTGAAATTTACCCGCATGGGACCGTTGTCTGAGTGGCAGGCCGGCTCGGGTGGCGAACTGCCAAAACGGGGTAATAAAAGGCGCGGTCGCACCAGGGTTCCTTTTTGATTAGATGGTGACCAGACCAGCATTGGTCAAAGGCCTGTTTTGGAAACAATAAAGCAATTGAGGTGATTACCTCCTGCCAATTACCCACTACCGACTACTAAGGAAGGCTTACATGACTGCAAGGACGCTACTGCTCACTCTGCTACTCCTGACCCCCACCATCACCCAGGCTGGCGTTTACCGCTGGGTTGATGAACAAGGCAATACTCACTTCGGTGATCAGCCACCGGCAAAAGTGGTTCATCAGGAAGTGAATGTAAAGGTGGCACCTGCCCACACGGATACCTCTGCCGTTGAGCGCCGCCAAAAAATACAAAGCTTTCTGGAGCAGAAACAACAAGCGAGGAATACTGAGCAGGCGGCCGCTGCAAAAGCGGAAAAACAGGCTGCAAAACATGAAGCTCAGTGCCGAAAGCTCCAGGCCCGCCTTAAGCACATGGACAGCATTTCTACCTTCTACAACCTGAATGATCAGGGTGAGCGGGTGTTCGTCAGCGAGTCAGAGAATGAGCAGATCCGGCAACGTTTTCGGGCAAAGGTGCAAAAAACCTGTAAAAGCTAGCTTCCACAGCCAGTCGTAAAAGCACATGGGGCAGGAAGCCTCAGCTCATAACAAGGATGTACTATGAAACTCTGCAGTCTCCCGTCGCGCCTGTTTCTTGCCGCTGTCTATTCGTTTTTTATCGGGTGCCCGGCCTTCGCCACCCCGCCCGACCTTACCCTGGCAAATGTCTACCACAAGGGCATGGCGCTTGATGGCTATTGGGTGAGTGAAAAGTATGATGGCGTAAGGGCTTTTTGGGATGGCGAGCGGTTTATATCACGAGGTGGTCATGAATACCAGGCGCCCCGATGGTTTAAAGAAGGGCTGCCAGAGCAGCCTCTGGATGGCGAACTCTGGCTGGGGCGTGGCCGGTTTGCGGAGTTATCGGGCATCGTGCGCAAGGCGGTTCCGATAGACAGCGAGTGGCGGGGAATCCGGTTTATGGTGTTTGATCTGCCCCGCGAAGGCAAAACCTTCAATGAACGGCTTACTGCTCTGAAGCAACTGATGGCACGTATTGATTCGCCAGTTGCCAGGCTGGTCCAGCAGCGCCCGGCAACAACGCACGAAGCCCTGACGGCCCGGCTACATGCAGTTGTTGCAAAGGGTGGCGAGGGGTTAATGCTGCGCCGTGGGCAAAGTGTTTATAAAACCGGCCGGTCAGATGATTTGCTTAAGGTCAAAATGCATCAGGATGCCGAAGCCCGGGTGGTTGGGCATCTACCGGGCAAAGGCAAATACAAGGGGATGGTCGGGTCACTGCTGGTTGAATCTGAGGGCGGGCAGCAATTTCGTATAGGGTCGGGGCTCAGCGATGAAGACCGTGCCTCGCCGCCTCCGGTGGGCTCAGTCATAACCTTTCGGTTCCGTGGTTATACAGCCACCGGGCTGCCCCGGTTCGCCAGTTATCTAAGGGTAAGGGACGATGAACCTAAGCATTAAGGCATCGTCACCCTGGCCTGATTATCCTGTGCTACGCTGTATAAGGCCGTTATGTGTCGGGCATGCCCGGGCGCATTAGCGGCATACGGGACGTAAGCAGTCTTTGAGAATGCCTAAACAGCACCATTAACTGGCTAAGGAGGCAACGTTATGGAAGCTAAATCTTCTCAGGACGAATACAACCAGGTAAAGCAGGATCTGCAACAGCTTCGTGACGATATGGCGAAACTGACACGAGCCGTTTCAGATAATCAGAAAAGCAACATCAGTCATCTTCGGGACGAGATTCGCCGGGAAAGCCGGGAAGCGTTTGATCAGGTGCGGCAAAAGGGAGATG
>CAYUTG010000025.1:0-14669 GCA_964447555.1 uncultured Marinobacter sp. | reverse complement strand
CTGAACCGTGCAAGAGATGCCGGCGATAAAGCCGTACACGATGTTGAACACAAGATTGAGGAGCGTCCGTTCCTCAGCGTTATCCTTATGTTCCTTGCGGGCATTCTGGTTGGCAAATTACTTGATCGCTAACCATGCCTGAATCCACACAGCTTCAGGGCATCGTTCGCAAGGCTGTCGCCGCAGTAACGGGTTTTTTGTTGGCGTTGGTGTTGCTCGTTGCCCTGTTGATCACCGGCTTTTACCTTCTTGTTCATGCCCTGGTTCTGGCGTTGTCGCCGTGGCTCGGGCAGGCTGGTGCTATGGGTGCCGCAGGTGGGCTGTGCTTGCTATTGCTCGCCGCCTTTTTTTATCGCATGGTCCGCCCGGCCTCTGCTGGAGGGCAACAAAAAGCGTCAGGCAGCGTGTCACCGGTTGAAGCCCTCCGCAAACTGATTAAAGAGAACCCATTGGAATCTGCTCTGGTAGCCTTTGCTGCTGGTATTGCCGAGCAAGGTGATCCACGGCTGAAATCTTTGCTTCTGCAGGGTGGCATGGTGTTGATGAAACAGGTGGATTCAGGGTCTGAGCCTGGCGCAGAACCCGGCCGCGCCGGGGATGCCGGGCAGGAGCCGGAGCAGGGCCCCACGGCTTCTGCTCCGGGGTCTGGTTAGCTCAGGCTCAGGGTTTTGACTGTGCCAGAGAAGCGCGGCGAATCTGGTCCATGGCGCCCAGGCTGGTAAATACCTCAAGGCTACTCATTGGTGCCCCTCCGGCTTGTCCCTGCACGTAGTAATCCGGCATGTCGATAGTGACGTTTTTCAGTGCCGGGTACATTACGCTGGCAATATCACGCTGAATTTCTGCCATGTAGATGTCCCGTGCCGCCTGTTTGGCCATCAGGTTGGCTTTGGCAACCTCTGCTTCAGCCAGGCCCTGTTCGCGAATGGCTTTGGCCGCGTAGGTGGCCGCTTCGGCGTTGGCCTTCTGAATGTCCCGCTCAGCGGTCGAGATTTCCAGCTGTTTCTGTTTTTCCAGAACAGCCACTGCTTTTTCCTTTTCTTTTCTGACCCGTTCCAACTCCGCTTGCTGGCGCTCCATTTCCACTTCCTTCTGCTTGGAGATAATAGCCAGTTCTTTGCTACGCTGGGCATCCTGAATGGCCCGGGCCTTTTCAATTTCTTTTTCGAGTTGCGCTGTTTTAGCTTCTGCGCGGGCGGTTTCCTGGGCCTGAATGGCGGTAATGCGCTTGGCAACCAGGTCTTTCTTTTTGATCAGCAATTCATCCAGCCGTTTTTCTGGCAGTGGTCTGCCAATGGTCACCTGCCGAACCTGAATGCCATAGGATTCCAGAGGGTTAGCAATGCGTTTGGCTCTGCCGGAGCTGTCCTGAAGAATGATATTTTTCCAGACCAGTTGCACCTTGCGTTCCAGACGATCGCCGTCTTCGTTATCTGAAGACACCGCGGCAATGTCTGTTTGTTCTACCTCCACCTGACGACGTTCCGTTTCATAGAGCCCGTTCTGAAGCTGATCTTCAAGCTGCACTTTGAATTTGTTCAGCCCGCCCTGAAAAAATTCTTCGCCGGTGTATTGGGTTGCGGTAACCACGGTGACATTTTTTGCGTTTTTGATGAGCAGTGAATCAATGAGATTGTCGTAACTGCGGAATTCCCGGTGCATAAAAACGACTTTTTCAGGGTCTGCGGAGAGCTTGAAGCGGAAAGTGGCAGGAATGCGGGCGGTATAGGTGTCCGCAAACTGAACTTCTACTTCACCGAGCTGGCGCGTGGATTTAATCTTTTCACCGGATTCCTGATTTCCGAAGCTCAGGGTCATGGCCTGGTTGTAGGTATACACATTGGAAAACAGGGGGATTTTGAAGTGCACTCCGGGTTCTGTGTAAACCCGAATGCTGCCAAACAGCGTGTCCTGCACCACATAAGTGTATCCAAGCTCTGTGGTGAAGAAGGACGACATTGCAAAAAAAACGGCGATCAGAGTGCCTGCAATGGCAAGTACGTATTTTTTCAGATGGGCCAGTATTGGCGTTAGCCATTGGTCTGTCCGTGATGTGGCTGAAGATTCCATTCTGTGCTCCTGGTTAAATTTTCGGAGCGGAATTTATCGGTTTATTCAAAGAGATACCAGCTTTTGATGTGCGCCCCTTCAGGTGAGATGTGTAGGATATATCTGCATCTTGGAAATGCTGGAAAAGTCAGATTAACAGCATATGACAATATCTTAGTCTGGTTTTAACCCCCATCGGGGATTTCTCACGTTAGGGTAGATTCACGTGATCACGACAGCACAAGTGATTACCGGAAAGGACAATCTCAATCTCTTGAGGAGGAATACCCTATGAATTCCCAGCTCCGTATTGCTTGCGCCACAGTACTTACCGCTTCCGTGTTCGCGGTTCCGACAGCCTGGGCTCAGGATAGTGTAGATCGGGATCAGTCTGGCCCTTACATCAGTGGTAGTTATGGTGGCTACAAAGCCCACGGTGGTGAATTTGACGATAGCAACGACTTGTTCGGTGCAGCGGTTGGGTATCAGTTCAACCAGTTTTTCGCTTTGGAAGCCGAATACATTGATTTCGGGAACTTCGGAACAGACGATGTTGATGGTAAACTGAAAGCGGGTGCCCTGAGCCTGATTGGCCGGATTCCGTTAACCAACAGTTTTGGTATCTACGGTAAAGCCGGTGCGTTTGCCCCGTCGTTTGATGTATCTGCCTATGATGAAAAGGAAACCTATGACGAGGTCAGCCCCCTGGTTGGTGCCGGCGTAGATTTCCGCGTCAGTCAGAATCTGACCGCCTTTGCGGAATACAATCACTACAACGTCGATATAGATGAAAGTGATTTCAATGGCCAGGTTACTAATGATGGCCCTGAATTCGATACCGGCCGGGTTGGCCTGAAATATCAGTTCTGAGGCAACTCACGGGCGTGGTGCTGAACCGCGCCCGGCCTTTCTGTGCTGTAGGCAGTTCCGGCCATTTTGTTTGGCCGCATAGAGTGCCTGATCAGCCAGCCGCAGATATTCGTCGGGCGTGTCTTCAACGCCAGGAATACCGGTGGCCACGCCAATACTGACGGTCAGATGGATATCTCGCTCAGAGCACACAGTACACCGTCCCTCAACCGCTGCCCGAAAATCGTCCAGCCGCCTGATCACTTCCTGCCGGTCATCGTAACTGGTGAAAATTACAAACTCCTCGCCTCCGAACCTGGATAACCGGTCGGTTTCACGGCGGAAATGATGCGTCATAACCTCCGCCAGTGCTTTCAGGCAGGTATCACCCGCTTCGTGGCCATAGGTGTCGTTGATGTTTTTAAACAGGTCGGCGTCTACCATGGCAACGGCAAAGCCGGCTTCGTGGCGCTGGCACCACTGAAAGCTTTTGCGGTACTCCCGGTCGAAATAACTGCGGTTCCCCAATTGGGTGAGATCATCTGTCACGCTCAGCCGTGCCAGAGTCTGGTTGGCAATTTCAAGTTCGTGATTCAGGTGGCCCAGTTTCCGGTTCCAGTAAACCAGCAGAAAAGCGATCAGAAGGGCGATGGCCAGTAGCCGCCAGAACAGTGAGTAGTTAACGGACTGTTCAATCCGGATGTTGCGCCAGTGGCTTTCAAGATCGCGACGTTCCTCTGGCGTTATGCTGGCAACCAGTTTTTGCATAATTCCCAGCAGTATGGGCTCATCGTTCCGGGTGGCAATGGAGGCAGACCAGTCATCCGGGAGGCGGCCAATGACCTTGAGGTCCGCCAACCCGAATTTTTGCATCGTGTAGCTGGCGGTCGCCATGGTGGTAATAAGTCCCGCCAGCTGGCCATCCTGTAACCGACGCATCCCCTCTGCTTCGCTGGCAACTTCTACCAGCGTCAGATCGGGGTGCCGGATGTTCATCAGCTCGGCCAGTGAATACCCACGAACTACCCCCACAGGCTCACCCTTAAGGTCATCCACAGACACGATAAATGGGGTATCGATACGGCCGAGGATGATGGCGGGTATGTCTGCATAGGGTGCTGTGAAATTCAGGTAGCGGGTGCGCTGGGGTGTTTTCATGGCCATTGACAGCAGATCACACTCCCGGTTTCTGGCAGCGTCAAGGCTTTCCGGCCAGGTGCTGGTCGGAACGCGTCGGAAGCGTATGGTACTGCGCTCCCGGAAGAGCTGTAACAACTCGGCAGACAGGCCTGTGTGGTGGCCGGATTTATCCAGCCCTTCAAGGGGCAGCCAGTTGTTATCAATGCAATAGCTGATCTGGCTGTGCTGTTTGTCCAGCCATGCCTGTTCCGCTGGTGAAAAGTGGATGTCGCTGTTGTGCTCGGTGGTGGCCTCATGAATTCGGTGCTGATTTCCAATACCGAGCCAGCGATCTTCAATGGTTCTCATCTCTGTGGGGCTGATCGCGGCAAGTGCCTGGTCCAGAATACTGGCAAGGGGGGCCAGTGATGTGCGAACGCCGAAGCGCAAATCCTCACCATGCTGCCCCTCCAGCGACAGTTCGCCGGCAATATGAACGTCGGGAATGGCGAGTTTCCGAATCCAGAAGTTGCCATTGGGAAGTGCGGCAATAACGGTATCAACTTCGCCGTTCGCAAGCGCCTGGAACATGGCTTCCTGTGCGGTGAATGTGCGGGTATTTGGTGCCAGTGCATGGGTTACGGACTCTTCGTAGTAAATGTCAGCCCCCAGGCCGACGCGGTGCCCTTCAAGATCACTCAGGCTGGTAATTCGCAGGTTTTTGTCCTGGCTGAAGGCCACTTCGGGAATAATGTAATAAGGCTGGGTGAACTGGGTATAGGTTAGTCGCTTTTTGTTGATTGACATGTTGCTGAGTACGTCAATTTCGCCATCGCGCAGCATGGAGAGAAGCTCAGACCAGCGCCCGCCTACGGGTATAACCTGAAGGCCCGTCAGGTCTTTAAGACGGTGCAGTATGTCAACGGTCAGGCCCTGAATCTCTCCGTTATCACGAAAACTGAAGGGAGCATAATCGGTAATAAGGCCAACGCGAACCGGGCCCAGCTTTTCCAGGAAACGGCGCTGGTCTGCACTCAGGGTAAAGCCGGGTACTTCGGCGATGCTGGCACCTCCCAGCTCCTGCCAGCGTTCAAGCAGTTGCTTTCGCGTTGCTTCAGGAATCGCCTCCAGGCCGGCCGCGACTCTCTGGTAAAGGGCTGGCTGGTTCTTCTGTACACCAATTCGGTAATCTTCTACGGCGTATTTCCCCAAGGGGGCCGGGCCGGCTATCTCCAGAGCACGGAAGCCGGCCTTGCTGGCCTGATATTCAAGGCTCAGTTGCGGCCCTGTAATCGCATCTACCCAGCCAAACGCGAGCGCCCGGACCAGGCTTGCGGGCGAATCATAGGTGGTTATTGCAACACCGTTGTCCTCGAGGAGCCTCCGGTAATAGACATTATCAATGATGCCGATTTTAAGGCCCTTCAGATCACTGAGCGCGCGGATGTGCCCGATGGGGTGGGCGCTGTCCTGCATCAGGTAGGTTTGGCGAACATGGTAGGGCTTGGTAAATAAAACTCTATCGGTGCGATCCTGCTGGTAAGAAATGCCATCGATAGCATCCAGCTCTCCCCGCATGAACGCGGAGTATATTTCTGGCCAGCTTCCGACCCGGAACTGAAAGCTAAGGCCGCTGTGGGCAGACACCTCCCTGAGAATATCGATTGAGAACCCGGCCGGCGCCCCGTCTTCGAAAAATGAGTAGGGTTTGTCTCCAGCCACTACGCCAATGGTAACGGGCCTGGCCGCGGGGCTCTCACTACTGCTTTCCGGGCTTGCCTGGGATGGCAGCGCTGTTATCGCGAGGCAGAGGAATGTCAGCCAAGCGAAAAAAATGGTAAAACGGAAAGAAAAGAGCCTGCTCATCGGGTTACCAGTCGCCCAGTTGCCATGGGTTTTAGTGTAGCCGCTGCCTACGGGCTTTGCTCAACGGATTTGCCCATGCAGTACAAGCGTTGGAACTGTAAACAGGAGTTATATCAGTGACAGGACATTTTGACTGGACAACAACACCGGCGGCTGTCTGGCGCCGGCACCGTTCGGGATTGCGGGCTATTCGCCGGCTGGATTCAGTGCAGTGGCATGATTTAACAGGTATTGAGCGCCAGCAACAGGCCCTGGCCAGAAATACCGAGCGCTTTCTGGCCGGAGAACCATCAAATAACGCCTTGCTGTGGGGTTCCCGTGGCACTGGTAAGTCGTCGTTGATCAAGGCCTTGCTGAACCGGTACCACAGCCAGGGTTTGCGGATGATTGAGGTGGATAAAGACGATCTCGTTAACCTGCCCGAGATTGTGGATGATATCTGCGATCTGGATTTTCGCTTTGTGATTTATTGTGATGACCTGTCGTTTGATGCCGGCGAGTCTGGCTACAAGGCCCTGAAAAGTGTTCTGGAGGGATCCCTGGAATTGCCGCCGGAGAATGTCCGGGTTTATGCCACATCCAACCGCCGGCACCTGATGCCGGAGCTAATGTCGGATAATCTTAAAAGCGAAGCCAGGGACGGCGAGATACACCCGGCGGAAGCCATCGAAGAGCAGGTGTCTCTGGCTGATCGTTTCGGGCTGCAGTTATCGTTTTATCCGTTTTCTCAGGAAGTTTACCTGCAGGCAGTTGATGCTCTGTTTCCAGCGGTGGAAGATCGCGACAGGTTGCACAAAGAGGCTGTCCGGTTTGCGACCAGTAAAGGCGTTCGCAATGGCCGAACCGCCCAGCAGTTTTACCGGCAAATGGCGGGTGAAGGCTGGCTTGAAAGCTAGTGTACTGACTCTGCGATGAGTGGCTGCTACGCGCCAACTGTTGGAATGATCACCCGGAAACGCACGCCACGAATGTTGTCACAGGTGGTGTTGCCGGCATCGACGCGGGCGCCGTGAAACTCGGCAATCAGCCTGACAATAAGCAAACCCTGGCCCAGATGGCCTTTCGTGCTGCCTTCCCGCAGAGAGACGAAGGGGCCAAAAATGTCTGCTGTATTTTCTGGCAGAGACGAGCCCTGATTAAAGACAGACAAGGAAAGCCCGGCGGGCGTCGGCTCAAGGCGCACATCGATCAGCCCGCCCAGCGGTGTGAAATCCCGGGCGTTGTCCACCAGTTTGTCGAGCAATTGCACCATCAGCTCCGGTGAGCCGGTCATAGGGCAGCCATGCTCTGGCCCGGTATAGCGGATCTGATTCCGGTGGGTAAGGGCCTGATAGGTTCCGGTGGCCTGAGCCGCAACTTCGGCAAGATCAAACCGTTCTTTGTCCGCATGATCAAAGCTCTGCTCCAGCCGGGCTGCCTCACTCATGCCGTTCAGTATCTGGCTAAGGCGGCTGGTGGCGGTGGCCGCACGCTCTATATATTGCTGGCGCTCTGTGTCCGACTCACTGTGGTTCAGGTTCTCCAGGGAAGAGCGAACCACGGCGACGGGGGTTTTCAGCTCATGAGAAAGCCGCCGTGAAAAACTCTCCAGGTAGTTATTATAGCCATGCAGCCGGTTCACCATCTGGCTGAAGTGTCGCTGCAGCTGGCCGAGTTCGTCCCGCGCGCGGGATTCCGGCAGGGTGCCGGTTATCCGGCCGTCTTCATCAATACTGGCGCTCACGGCTTTCTGCAGGCGGGTAATTCGCCAGGAAAGCCAGCTGGCGTAGCCCAGCAAAACCAGGGTCAGGCCAATAATAATCAGTGTGCTTCGGGCAATCACCGAGCCCAGAGTGGTACCCGATAACGTCAGCAACTGGTCCAGTGACTGTTCCAGAACAAGCCGGCGCCCGCCGAATACCGGCTCCGTTGTCATCAGCCATACGCTGCCGTCTTCGTGTTTCACCAGGCCTTCTTCCGGCAGTTTATTCATGTCTGCCCGGTAACCGCGTGTGCTCACCAACGCAGGCCTGGGCTGGTAAAGCTGAACCAGCGATCTGAGTGCGTTCAGGCTGATCTGCTCCATCACCTGCAGGGGGCTCAGGGAATCGAACTCAGGGGAGGATTCCTTTGAGCTGACTCGCTGGCGGGCAATCAGCCAGCCGCCCGGTTCAAGAATTCTCACCTGCTGGCCACTGTTCAGGCGGGGTTCCAGTTGGCGTTCCAGCGAACGGTCCGGGCGAATCAGAAGGGGCAGGGGGGTAAGTGAGGTGGCGATGCCGTGTTTCTCACCCGGCTCTCCACCCTGGTCCGGCCAGTGAGCAGAAAAGCCGATCCGGCTGCCGGCTGGGGGAAGTGGCATCTTCAGCTCCAGTTGCCAGCCGGTGCCGGCGGATTGCCAGCTACCGGTTACCCGGTAGTCCGGAATCCGGGAATCCGGGTTTTGCGAACTCCCGGTACGCAGGCCGGAAAACTCACCCGGAGCTGATGTCCGGATCAGCCAGGATTGTCGCCGGGGCACCGCTTCAACGCCGCTGGCCGGCGGTTGAAGGAATAATACAAGGTGATCGTACGGCTGACTTTCCATGCCGGGGTTAAACAGCACCGGCGTACGGTCAGATACCTGAATCAGCAAGTAGAGATCGCGGTGATTAGCTGCCGCCTGCCACCTCAGGTGGGGGCGGCCTGCAGGCGGTGCCTGGGCCGGGGTTTGCCAGTTGGTCAGTGGCTCACCTTCTTCATAGCCCGGCCAGTCGTTTGCGTAGCCGTCCAGATTCAGCGCCCGGTCGATCGGTTCGGCATAAATGGCCGGAGTCGTAGCCGTTACCGGGGCCTGGCCAATCAGTTCGTCTCCGGCAAATATGGCGAGCCGGCCGGCCTGATCCTGCAACTGCTGCTGGGCCTGCTGCCTGAGCGCCCCGTCCAGTTCCAGTACAAACTGTAACCCGGCCCAGGGAATAAGAAGCATCAGCAGGCTGGCGAGCAGCAGCTGGCGTTTCAGGGTCAAAATTCAGATCTCATGCGCATTCCACCGATACCCCATGCCATAAGCGGTCTGTATGCCGTCAAAATCCGAGTCGGTCTGGGCAAATTTACGGCGAATACGCTTGATATGAGAGGTCACGGTGTTTTCGTCAAGCACCGTGCTGGCCGCATCCATCAGTTGGTCGCGGTTCCGGACATGGCCCGGGTGCTGAACCAGTGAGTGAAGCATCCAGAACTCGGTGACGGTGAGATCGATAGGCTGGCCGTCCCAGGCGACCGTCATTCGGTCAACATTCAGTGTCAGCCGGCCACGCTGGAGAAGCTCCTCAGGCTTCTGCAAGGCTTCGGCCCAGGCTTCCGCCCTGCGTAAAAGCGCCGTTACCCGCGCCAGAAGGTGATCCAGGCTCATATCTTTGGTGACGTAATCATCGGCCCCCAGGCGCAGGCCGTGCACCGAATCTATATCGCTGTCACGGGCGGTCAGGAAAATAATCGGCAGGGTGGGGGACAGGTGTCGCAGGTCGTTACAGAGTGTGAAGCCCCCTTCCGGCTCATCACCAAGGCCTACGTCGATAATGGCAAGATCGGGCAGCGCCTGACGCAACACCTGCCAGGCGGCTGGCCGGTCACTGTAGGCAGACACCCGATACCCCCGGCGCTCAAAAGCAACCCGGTAGTTTTCGCGGATGGCCGGCTCGTCTTCAATCAGAACAATGTGCTTCTTCATGGTTGTGACAATTCAGGTGGCTGATAAACCTCTATTTAAACATGGCGGGGCGTGAGAGCAAGAACAGCAGGAGCATCTTGCCACAATTGATCATATTTCAGGGCTGGAATGTCCGCTTCTGCCATCTGGCTACCCGATGGCCTTGCTGAAATAGCTGCACTTCAATCATGCAGCAAAAGGATTCCTACCATGATGCTCTCCACTCGGCTGTTCCGGCTAACTCCCTCGCTTACCCACAAGCAGCGGCACCGAATGGGCCGCTGTGCTGAAGGTGTCAGCCTTTGGCTGGCGGTTTTGTTAATGCTGTTTGTGCATCCACTCTACGCCCGTGCCAGCCAGGAAGTTGGGGAGCAGGCGGGCATGCTGCATTTTACCGACAATGCGGGCCAGTGGCAGGAGCCGGCATTGGTGCTGGACAGTGATTTTGACATTCAGGTAAGTGGCCTGATTGCCGACACCCGCCTGCTAAGGCACTTCCGGAATACCAGTGATCGCTGGCGCGAAGGCGTTTTTGTGTTTCCTTTGCCAGATAACGCCAGTGTCTACGGGCTGACCATGACCGTGGGTGAGCGAACCATTGTTGGCAAGGTGAAGCCCAAAGCCGAGGCTCGAAAAACCTATCAGGCCGCTAAAGTATCCGGCCGGCAGGCAGCCAATGTTGAACAGCAGCGGCCCAACCTGTTCACCGCACGGGTGGCCAACATTCCGCCGGGGGAAACCATTGCCGTGGAGCTTCATTACCAGCAGCCGGTTGATTACCGGGCTGGCGAATTCAGCCTGCGCCTGCCAACCACGCTTACCCCTCGTTATATGCCCGGCAAACCCCTGGCCGAACAGCCGAAGCAGTGGCAGGGCGGCTGGGCAACCGCCACCACCCAGGTGCCGGATGCAGGCGCCATCAGCCCTTACACGGTACACGCAGTCGATCTGCCAGAGAACAGCCACCGGGCCAGCATTCACCTGACCATTCACGCAGGCCTGCCGTTAGCCCGGGTGTTCAGCCCGACCCATGCTCTGGAAACCCGTATCGATGGCCAGACCATTAATGTGCAGCCAGAAGGTGGAAAGGTATTAATGGATCGTGACTTTGTGGTGCGCTGGCAACCTGTTGCAGGCAAAGAGCCTGCGGCAGCGGTATTTCATCAGCACTGGAATAATCAGGATTACCTGATGGCGATGATTGTTCCCGGGATTGCGCAGACCAGGGCGCTGCCGAGGGAACTGGTGTTTGTTATTGATACCTCAGGGTCCATGGGGGGCGAGCCCATCCGGCAGGCGCGGGCAGCGTTAAAACGTGGGCTGGACACCCTCACACCCGGTGACCGCTTTAATGTGATTCAGTTTAACAGCCAGACTCAAGCCCTGTTTATGCAACCACAGGCGGCCAGCGCAAATAATATTGCGCGGGCACTTCGCTATGTGGATCAGTTACAGGCAAACGGCGGCACAGAAATGGCTCAGGCGCTGACTATGGCGCTGGCATCACCTGCCAGCCAGAGCGAACTCCCCTATAAACTGGTTCGGCAGGTGGTGTTTATCACCGATGGCTCGGTTGGAAACGAAGCCGCATTGTTCGATCAGATTCGCCGGCAACTGGGCAATAAGCGCCTGTTTACCGTTGGCATTGGCTCGGCACCCAACATGCACTTTATGCGTGAAGCGGCCCGTTGGGGCCGGGGCGTGTATACGGCCATTCAGGACACCTCCGATGTTGGCGGCCCTCTGCAAACGTTGTTTGCTGCCATGAAAGCTCCTGTGCTCACCGACATTCAGGCCCAGTGGCCATCCGGGGGCGGTGAGGCTGAAAGTTTCCCGGCCCGGCCCGGCGATTTATTTCAGGGGGAGCCTTTGGTTCAGGTTGTTCGCGGTGTCGCCCCCGCCGGTGTGTTGAGTATTTCCGGGCGATTACCCGGCGGACAACGCTGGGAGCGTTCTCTTGATTTGCAGCAGGCCGCGGCCGGGCAAGGGCTGAATCGCCAGTGGGCAAGGCAGAAGATAGATGGCCTGCTGGACGATGAGCGCCTGGATGGTAACGACCACCAATCGTTGATCACGTCGCTGGCGGTTGAGTATGGCCTGATGTCGCCTTACACCAGCTTTGTGGCCGTTGATGACACCCGGGTACGGCCAGCCAATGCCCCTGCCACCACGGAAAATATTCCCACGCTGCTGCCGTCCGGTAGTACCAGCGGCATGCTTCGTTACCCACAAACTGCCACCATCGCGCCGCTGTTGACTGCACTGGGCGTGCTGGGGCTGATGTTTGCCGCCGCGATTACCCTGCTGCGACGGAGGGCTTTCGCATGAGCCGTCTACTCTTACTGCTGTTTACATCCTCCGCTGCTTTGCTGATCTTTGGGCTATGGATTCCCCTTAAGGCCGTCGTTGCCCAGGAATTGCTGGAAATGGCCTGGGCCGAAAGCCAGGCACGGCAAACAGAGACGCGCCCCTGGCCCTGGGCAGATACCTGGCCGGTGGCGAGAATGGCCGTGCCCGAGCTGGGCGATTCCATGATTGTTCTGGATGGCACCAGTGGCGAAAGCCTGGCCTTTGGCCCCGGCCGGGTGCTGGGTAATGACAATGGCCGGGGCCCGGTTATTATTGCCGGCCACCGCGATACACATTTCCAGCAACTCCGGTATCTGCAGCCAGGAACCGATGTGCGGCTTCAGAGCCGTAACGGCCAGTGGCGGGAGTTCACAGTAACGTCTGCGCGGGTTGTTGACAGCCGGCTGGAGCAGATAGACACTCAAAGCCTGGCGGATAACGAATTGTTGCTGATTACCTGCTATCCGTTCGACAGTCTTAACCCCGGCGGGCCACTGCGTTATGTAGTCGAGGCCAGATCAGGGCTGACCAAAGCCAGACACACAATGGTACAAATTGACGCTGTTACGGAAACCTGAAACTGGCATACACTTGTGCGCCAAAAAAATTGTATTCAGGATTATGCTTCATGGGTGCCTTAAGAAAACTGCTGGCGTGGCTGAGCGTGCCGGTTCTTTGTATGTTTGCGTTGATCGGGTTCATTGCCCGCCCGTTTAACCCTGACAACAACCGCCTTCTGGCAATTGTTGTTGCGCGCACAGGGCGGGCATTGCTTGGTATGAAGCGGTCGCTTGAAGGGCGGGAAAATATTCCCTCAGACCGCCCGGTGGTGGTGATTGCCAACCATCAACACAATGATGACCTGTTTGTCGTGGGTGATTTAATGCCGCCGCGTACCGTAACCGTGGGCAAGTCATCCCTGGTGTGGACACCCTTCTTTGGGCAGGTGTTCTGGCTTGGCGGCAATATCATTCTTAACCGGGCCCGCTCTCATAAAGCCGTTGCTGCTATGCGGGCCACCAGCGAAGCCATTTCCCGTGACCGTAAAAGCCTGTGGGTGTTTCCGGAGGGAACCCGCAGCCGGGGCCGCGGTTTACAGCCGTTCAAAAAAGGCGCATTTCACGCAGCGGTCAGTTCTGGTGCCCCCATCACCATGATTTGCGTCAGTCAGTATCAGGATAAAACCACAGGCTGGTCCGGGCGCCGGGAGCCGGTTGCCGTAAAGATTCTGCCGCCGATTGAAACCACGGGCATGACCACAACTGATATTCCTGAGCTTATGGCCAGTTGCCATCAGCAGATGGCAGACACGATCGCCACACTGCAGGCTTCAGCGCTCTGAGCGCCAAGGGTGCTTGAAGCGCTGAGGGAAACAGGGCAGTCTTTGCGGGTCTTGTCATTTTGATCAACGTTATTCAGGGAGACACACGGAATGAACCCTATGCTGTTTCTGATCGTTAACCCATTCAGGAAGCCCGGAATATGATCACACCCGTTACTGGCGTATTTGCGGCGGTTATTGGCCTTCTTCTTCTGGTGCTGTCGGCGCAGGTGTCCAGGTTCCGGCTAAAGTACAAAAAGGACCTGGGTGTTACCGATGATCGTGATTTCCAGGTGGCTGTGCGGGCTCAGGCCAACCTGGTTGAATACGCACCCATTGGCCTGATTATGCTGGCCATTGCTGAGCTTAATGGTGTGCCCGGTGGCTTTATTTACTGGACGGGTATGGCGTTGGTTGTTGGCCGGATTCTGCATGCTTTTGGCATGATTAATGGCCACGGCAACCCGCACTGGGCCCGGATGACGGGTATTTTGCTGACCTGGCTGGCTATTCTGGTGGCGGCTGGGTTGTTGCTCTGGAATGTCTGGCAGGTATACGGCTAACCACGGGCGCGGGCCGGGAGCCAGATGGCGCCCGGCGGTTTGTGTCACCCCTGCAGCGCCTGCATGGCACCCTGTGTCAGATACTCCAGCTCTACCCGCCGGTTAGCGGCGTGATCGGCTGGCGTGGCCAATGGCCGGGCAGATCCCCAGGCTTTGACTGTCAGCCGGGATTCGTGAATTCCGTGCTCTGCCAGAATACGAACAACGGAGTTGGCTCTTAAACGCGCCAGAAACTGGTTATAATCCTCCACACCAAAATTATCGGAATGGCCGTGAACACACACCCGGATACCTGGGTGCTGAAGCAGATAGTCAGCATGCTGTGCAAGTGTGGCCAGATCACCGGCATCCAGAGCATGTCGATTGAAGCCGTAATGAAATTTCATCCGGTGCGGTGGTCTGGCACCCGCAGCGAATGAGGCAATGCCGGGTCCGAACGCTTGGGCTGCCCGGGCAATCAGGTCTGGGTTGTCTAAAACAAGTACGGTCATTGCAGTATCCTTGATTCCGGTATCCGGTTGTTCTTGTTATTCCCGCAAACTATCGGTGCTGGCAGGAACAACGGCAATTGGCGAATGGTCGATAAAGCACGGCTATAGTGGCTGTGAAGACAGGCCTTGTTATACCCGCGTTGTATGACCGGACGACGGATTCGATTAAAACGCGAAAAGACGACCTTACTGTGCTAAAAAACAGATTTTCAGGGATAGATAATGATGAATTGTGACCACGCATGCTGATAATTCCTGCTGAAAACACCGTTAACTGGAAGCGCCCTCCCTGGGTGACTCTGTGGCTGATGCTTGTGTGTTTGCTGGTTTTTCTGTTTTATCAGGGAGGCGACAGCCGGAAGCAGCACCAGGCCGTTGAGCACTATGTTGAA
>CAYUTG010000024.1:0-24313 GCA_964447555.1 uncultured Marinobacter sp. | reverse complement strand
CACATTCCTTGCCCAGACCCTTGGATTTCAGGTAGCTGGTGGGGTAGAGCATTTCCTGCATGCCCGGGCCACCCTTGGGGCCTTCGTAGCGGATGATGACGATATCGCCGGGCTTGACCTCATCGGCGAGGATGCCGCGTACTGCATCATCCTGGCTTTCAAAGATTTTCGCCTTGCCGTCAAATACCCAGATGGACGGATCAACACCGGCGGTTTTCACCACGCAGCCGTCTTCGGCGATGTTGCCATACAGTACGGCCAGGCCGCCTTCGCGGTTGTAAGCGTGTTCGACACTGCGGATACAGCCGTTTTCACGATCCAGATCCAGCGTCGGCCAGCGGGTCGCCTGGCTAAAAGCAGTCTGGGTTGGAACTCCACCCGGGCCGGCCTTGTAGAACTCGTGTACAGCCGGATCCTTGGTTTGGGTAATGTCCCATTTGGCGATGGCCTCGGCCATGGTTTTGCTGTGTACGGTGGGCAGGTCGGTGTGCAGCAGGCCACCACGCGCCAGCTCGCCAAGGATGGCAAAGATACCGCCGGCACGGTGCACATCTTCCATGTGATATTTCTCGATATTGGGCGCGACCTTGCACAGCTCGGGTACCTTGCGCGACAGACGGTCGATGTCCTTCAGGTCGAAGTCCACCTCGCCTTCCTGGGCCGCGGCAAGCAGGTGCAGGATGGTATTGGTGGAGCCGCCCATCGCGATATCCATCACCATGGCATTCCGGAAGGCCGTTATGGAAGCAATGGTTCTGGGCAGAACGCGGGCGTCATCCTGCTCATAATAGCGGCGGGCATTGTCCACAATCTGACGGCCGGCCCGCAGGAAGAGTTGTTCCCGGTCGGCATGGGTTGCCAGCAGTGAGCCATTGCCCGGCAAGGCCAGGCCGATGGCCTCTGTCAGGCAGTTCATGGAGTTGGCCGTAAACATGCCGGAACAGGAGCCGCAGGTAGGGCAGGCACTGCGCTCGTATTCGGCAACGGTTTCATCATCGGCCTCAGGGTCAGCCGCAATAACCATGGCGTCAACCAGATCGAGCCGGTGTTCAGACAGTTTGGTTTTGCCGGCTTCCATCGGGCCACCGGAGACAAAAATGGTGGGGATGTTCAGGCGCATGGCAGCCATGAGCATGCCCGGTGTGATCTTGTCACAGTTTGATATGCACACCAGAGCATCTGCGCAGTGGGCATTCACCATGTATTCAACAGAGTCTGCAATAATTTCCCGCGAGGGCAACGAGTACAGCATGCCGTCATGCCCCATGGCGATGCCGTCATCGACTGCTATGGTATTGAACTCTTTGGCTACGCCGCCGGAGGCTTCAATTTCACGGCAAACCAGTTGGCCGAGGTCTTTCAGGTGAACGTGGCCAGGTACAAACTGGGTGAATGAATTGGCAACGGCAATGATAGGTTTGCCAAAATCGTCATCTTTCATACCGGTTGCGCGCCAAAGGGCACGGGCACCAGCCATATTGCGGCCGGCCGTGGAAGTTCGGGAACGATACTGGGGCATGATACTCTGCTGTCTCCGTTATGCTTTGATAATAAGCGCCTGATAAGGCCGTAAAAAGACAAAGGATACCAGATTAGGCTTCTGGCGAATGGTTGTTTTGGCGGCCTGTGGTTACAATGTTTAACAAATGCCGAATGTTCAGGCCGGCCATGAACGAGACGTTTGATGCCGGGCGGGGAAATACACACAAGGAGTTTGCTTATGGCCGGGCAAGACAGCCTGCCGTTGCGTCGTCTTAAGGAATTTCAGCCATTAGGCCGGTTAACCGATGACCAGCTCGTGCTTCTTGCCAGCCGCGCTGAGCGCCGGACGCATGGCGCGGGACAACGTGTGGTTGAGCGGGGAGTTCGGGATGGGCTGGAGTTTTTCCTGGTCAGTGGTCAGGTAGAACTGGAAGCCGTGGATGGCCGCAAGTCGGTTATTGAGGCTGAAAGTGAAAAGGCGCTGCATCCCATTGCCCGCCTGCAACCCCGCATGTACCACGTCACAGCAGTGAAGGCCTGCGAGTTTCTGGTGGTGGAGCAGGACATTCTGAATCAGATGCTCCGGTCTGCCCCGGTCGCCCAGGTAGAAATGGATGCGGGTGAGGGCGTGGGTGATGGCGAGAGTGAAGAGCACCATCTGTTGATGGAGTTTTACTCCGAGCTTCGTTCCAATCAGGTTAAGCTACCCAGTGTACCGGATGTTGCCTGGAAGGTTCGCCGAACGGTAGACCGTGAAGACTCGTCGGCTGATCAGGTTGCTAGTGCTGTTTCAGCAGATCCGGCAATGGCGGCGAAGTTGGTGCGTGCCTGCAACAGCCCGCTTTACCGGGGCTTTAGTGATGTTCGGAATGTCCGGGAGGCGGTTGTCCGGCTGGGCATGAAGACCACCCGCCAACTGGTCACGGTATTTTCCATGCGGGAAATTTTCAAAAGCCGGCAGCCATCACTGCAGAAAGAAATGGAAAAGCTCTGGCGGCATTCCCGGGAAGTTGCCGCGCTTTGCTGGGTGCTGGCAGATCACGCCACGCGGATTAACCCGGAAGAGGCAATGCTTGCCGGATTACTGCACGATATCGGTGTGGTGCCCGTACTGGTGCAGGCGGAGCATCATGTTAATCTGTTTGCGGATGACAGCAATCTTCAGCACGCGATCCGTGAGCTTCGTGCTGATATTGGTACGGCAATACTGGAGAGCTGGTCGTTTCCGCCGGCTTTTGTAAGCGCCGTCCGGCATGCAGAGGACTGGTTTTACGACTGCCGTGAAGCCGAGCCACAACTGGCAGATATTGTTATTGTGGCGCAACTGCACGCAATGATTGGCTCCAGCCAGAATACTGAGTTACCGTCGTTTGATCAGGTGCCTGCGTATGGCAGACTGGGAGAGCTGGAGCTGAATGCGTCCCGAAGCCTGCTTTTACTGACAGAGGCAAGAGCCCGGGTTGATGAAGTGCAGCAACTGTTGTCGATCCGGTGACCTTGCCGGCCACCTTACTCTGGAGTCAGCTTACCGGTGCCTGCTGCTGATATGAACGTTCCTCTTTTCCCCCTGAATTCCATTGTCCTGCCCGGGGGGAAGATCCCTCTGCAACTGTTCGAGCCGAGATACACGGATATGCTGGCCCGCTGCCTCAAGGAAGATCGCGGGTTTGTTGTGGTTTTGCTGAAAGATGGCGGTGAAACCGGCCGTACGGCTGCCTTTTACGATATTGGCACCTACGTACGGATTGTGGATTTTCAGCAGCTTGAGAATGGCCTGTTGGGTATTACCGTTGAAGGAGTGGCCAAAGTATCGGTCATTCGCAGCTGGCAGGAGCCGGATGGTCTGAATGTGGGCGATGCTGAGGTCTTGATAGACGAAGCACAAAGTGAGGTCCCGGAGCGTTATAGTGAACTGCCGTCGGTATTGCGCGCGCTGTCCCGGCACCCGGCCATTCGTGATCTCGACATGAACGTTGATTATGATGATGCCCGGTACGTCGGCTGGCGCCTTACCGAACTCCTGCCGCTGGACAAGCATGAAAAGCAACGGCTGGTGGAACTTCAGGACCCGTTAGAGCGATTGGACCGGCTGCAGCAATTACTGGAAGCACTGGAGAACGGATAGGCTTTTCGGTCAGACCCGAGAGTAAGCCGCTACCGCCTCGGGCCAGGCCAGAACCAGATAGAAAACAGTAAACACCAGCCAAAGGCAGCCCGCCAGCATGAAGGTAACGTCGACCCCCAGCGGTATCTTGTCATAGCGGCTGTAGCTTGCCCGCACCGCGCCGGTTATCGCCAGCCCCAGCAGAATGCCCCCGATAATATCCGTGAACCAGTGTACCCCCAGATACAGCCGGCTGATTGCCACGGGCAGCAGGGGCAGCGACAGAAAAATGTACGTTTGCCAGCGTTTGCGCTGATGGCTTTCACCGGCAATAAATCCGGCTATCAAAGTAACAAACACTGTTATCCCTGCGCTGTGCCCACTAGGGAATGCACCGGACGACGGCGGGCTGAAGACTGCATCTGGCCGGGGTATGTCAAAGGTATATTTCAAAGCCCACACCAGGCCAGCCGTTAACAGGGTGGCCGCGATAATGTGCGCGGCTGCTGCGTAATAACCACGAAACCCGAGTGCCAGGCTGAACAGTATGGCAGCTGCCACAAGAGCCGGTGGGTCGCCAAGTAATGTGATGGCAAGCACTGGCCCATCCAGTAAAGGCTGCCTGAGTTGTGAAAACCAGTGCAGAACCAGTTGATTAAACGGTTCCAGCAAATGCGTATAGGTTGCCAGTTGGCTCCATAACAGGAAAAGCCCGGTCGCGGTCAGGGCCAGCATGAGAGAGGCCAGGGGAAATTCGCCGCCACGGGTGGGGCGGTCGTTGGTATACAAGTGCCAGAAATAGTGCGTGGTGGAGTAGTGTGTCATCCGCCGCTCCAGCCAGGTGTAAAAGCGGCTTCCCTCGCTAAGGCCAAGTTGTAACCTGAACAGAACAAGGTAGACCGCAGCCAGGGCTGCCAGGCTGAGCCCGATAACGGCATAGAAATGTGCCGGAGGCTGAATATCGCTGGCCAGTGCGCTGCCCACCAGAAAACCGGGCAACGTGTAGGCGGGTGACCAGGCAATTGCCGAGGCAATATTAAAACTGAGAAAACGTCTCCAGGGCATCCACAGTGCGCCGGCCACCAGTGGAACAATCGGACGAACAGGCCCGACAAAGCGCCCGATAACGATGCTCTTGCCGCCATGTTTCCGGAAGAATCGCTCGCCTTTCGCCAGAATTCCGGGGTATCGGCTCAGTGGCCACACCGTGTCCAGGCGGCCCTGCAACAACCGGCCAAGCCAAAAGCTGAGCGCATCACCGGCAATGGCTCCCAGCCCCGCCCAGAACAGCACTTCCGGCAGAGGCATGCCGGTCTGGCCCGCAAGTACCGCAATTGCAAACAGGATAGCCACGCCGGGAACGAGAATGCCTGCGATGGCCAGAGATTCGATGAACGCCGTGCTGAACAGGGCGACGGCCAGCCAACCCGGGTGCATATGCAACCAGGCAGACAGCTCACTTAGCCAGTCGTTGCTCATGTGGTAATAGCTTCACCCGGGCAGAACCAGACAGAATCTGCACCACGCCTACGTGCCTCATTCATGGCATGGTGGGCGCGCTGCCTCAGCCCGTCTGTTCGCGTATCGCCACTACCGCGAACGGTGCAGCCCAGACTTACGGTTGCCTTGCCCACAACGGGCCACTGGCTTTCGGCAATGGTGCGGCGAATGCGCTCTGCAATAACGCGTAACCCGTCTTCCGGTGTGAAGGGAAGAATAAGAAAGAACTCCGAGTCATTCACGGTGTAGAGTGTATCGCCGGCCCGGATAACCCCGAAAAGGTGCTCCGTCATGTGCCGGAACAGCACCTGCATGCCGGCCTTGCCGTGCAGATCCTCGGCCTCGGCTGCGTAATCGATGCTCAGGTTGATCACCGAAAGTGAGTGCCCGGTAGCAATCGCCCGGCTGATTTCCTTTTGCAGTGTTTCATCCAGAAAACGGGCATTGTGAGCGCCGGTCACCGGGTCTGTGATTGCCAGGTCTTCGGCAGACTGAGCCATGTGATCGTAATGCCAGGTGTAGAGCGCCGCAGCGGTCAGTAGAATGAATAATCCGGCAATCATCGTTACGGCATCAGCCGAAGACTCACGAATTCCGAGCAGAACCGAGGCCGGAATCAGCAGCAACAACGACAGCAATAACCCCTGCCTTAAGGGCAGAATCAGAAAGTTCAGAACCAGCAGCGGCATAATCCAGTGGCTGATGCCCGGGCTGTGCAGCGTAAACATGGCTGTGAGCAACCCACTGTTAAGGCCGGATAAAATAATAAGGTGACCTGGAGCCGATAACTGGTGCCGCCGGCAGATAAACGTATAGGCCGCGCCGGCGAGGGTAAGCGTAGCCATGCCTGCAGCCAGATAAAACAGTGCGTAAAAGCCATAGCGCAGATTTTGCAGCGCGAGAATGGCAATAAACAGCGTGGCAATGCCGTATCCGGCGCTGTGTGTCCAGGTTCTGAGCCGTGTTTCGGTCATAAGGCAGACCCTTCAGCAGGGGCGTCGTTATGGGACGATGTTGGTGTCCAGGTGCTGTACGCCTGGGTACGGTTGCCTCCCTGTTGTTGCGCACGGCGTAATGCGTTGGCGGCACTGCGTTGCAGGCTGTCGGCGTCGTCTCCGATATTAAGGCCGGCAACACCGGCGCTGACAGTCAGTTCCATGCCGTGGGATGTCAGCAGCGTGTGCAGGCCTTTGCGGATGGTCTCCGCCCGGGTGATCGCATTGCTGGTCGCTATGCCTGGCAGAATCACCAGAAACTGAAGGTCTGCCACCCGGTAGTAAGTGTCAAAGTCGCGGATCTGCGAATGGAGGTAGCGGCCGATCCGGGGCAGGATGGATCGAATATCCTCATCCGGGTCGTTATCGCTCAGATGGGTGTCCAGGCCGACCATGATGACCGACATATCGGTCCCTTCACGTTCGCTGCGCTGAGTTTCTTTGTGCAGGTCGGCAAACAGATACTCGCGGCTGGCGGCTTGAGTCAGCTCATCGGTGCGGCGCAGGGGAGCAAGCTGGCGGGCTTTGTATTCCCGAAGAAAGATCAGCAGGCCGGAAAGCAGAGCGGTCAGTATAAACGCGCTCACCATCTGGTGGCGCTCTGCCAGGCCGGTAGCCCAGTGTGCAGCCACCAGGGCCAGTACCATAATGATCAGGGTGATGGCCGTGGCAATACTTGCCGGAATCAAAGCAAAGGCGACAAGCGGAATTGCATAAAGCCAGTGGCTCAGCGACCAGGGGCCGGTCCAGAAACTGGCCAGCAGCAACGCCAGCAATGCTGCGAAAAATACCCGCTGCACAAGGGGCCATGGGGCTTTCTGGCGGCTGGGGTGAAAGGCCCGGCCGCAAATGACAATGCCCGCAGCCGCAACGGCAACAGCAGCGGTTAAGGGCTCGTTCAGAGCAGCGCACAGCGCTGCGACCACAAGCAGAATCACGAACCCGGTTCGCGACAACCGGTTTAACAGGAACTTGTCGGCCAGTTGGGCCATAGTGTCCTTCCTTTTCTGAATCTTCCTGAATAGGTGTACCGCAACGGTATAATATCTGTTTGGGGTGCGTACTTGAAACGGGAAAGGTAAAGTTAGGCCCTCAAATTCTGAAATTTGTCTGAAAATACTAAGGTAACCGGATGGATATTGCAGCTTATATGGCGGATGTCGGGCAGCAGGCGCGCGCCGCCGCAAGGCTGGTAGCACGATCAACAACCGCTACCCGTAACCAGGCTTTGCTGGCAACGGCAGATGCACTGGATGCGGCACGAAGCGAACTTGCGTCGGCAAATCGGAAAGATCTGGAGGCTGGCCGGAAAAACGGGCTGGATGCCGCAATGCTGGACCGCCTGGAACTGACCCCACAGCGCATTGACACCATGATTGACGGGCTTCGGCAGGTTGCATCATTGCCAGACCCGATTGGCGAAATTACCGGCATGACCTATCGCCCGACGGGTATTCAGGTGGGCAAAATGCGGGTGCCGCTGGGGGTCGTCGGAATTATTTACGAATCCCGGCCTAATGTCACCGTAGAGGCTGCCAGCCTGTGCCTGAAATCTGGCAATGCCACCATTCTCCGGGGCGGGTCCGAAGCTATCCATTCTAACCAGGCAATTGCCCGCTGTCTGGCGGAGGGTCTGGCAGAGAGCGGATTGCCGGAATCGGCTGTGCAGGTTGTTAAAACAACCGACCGTGCAGCCGTAGGCGAGCTGATTACCATGCCAGACTATGTTGATGTCATCGTGCCCCGTGGTGGTAAAGGATTGATCGAGCGCATCAGCAAGGATGCCCGGGTGCCGGTTATCAAACACCTGGACGGCGTGTGCCATGTATATATAGACAGCCATGCAGACCCTGAAAAGGCCCTGAACGTTGCAGTCAATGCGAAAACCCAGCGGTATGGCACATGCAACACTATGGAAACGCTGCTGATTGATCGTGAGATCGCCAGTGACCTGTTGCCACTGATCGCGTCTGCATTTGCAGAAAAGCAGGTTGAACTGCGTGGGTGTGCTGAAACCCGGGCCATTATTCAGGCAGGTGAGGCAACTGAGGAAGACTGGCTGGCAGAATATCTGGCCCCCGTTCTGGCGGTGCGGGTGGTTGATGGGCTGGATGGCGCCATTGACCATATCAGCCGGTACAGCTCACAGCATACCGACAGCATTATTACAGAAAACTATACGCGGGCCCGCCGCTTTATTACGGAAGTGGACTCCAGCTCCGTCATGGTCAATGCCTCGACACGTTTCGCCGACGGTTTCGAGTATGGTCTGGGTGCTGAAATTGGCATATCGACAGACAAAATCCATGCCCGTGGGCCTGTCGGGCTGGAAGGGCTGACATCACAGAAATATGTGGTGTTCGGTGACGGGCATATCCGGACGTAATGCCGTGCATGTGATCTATGGCGGTACATTCGATCCCATCCATCATGGCCATCTTCGGCTGGCGCTGGAGGTTTGCGACCGGCTGGGGGTCAATCGTGTCAGTCTGGTGCCTTGTTATATCCCGCCACACCGGGGCGATACCGGCGCCTCTGCCAGCCAGCGCCTGCGTTTGCTGGAACTGGCAATCGCGGATGAGCCCAGGCTCGCGATCGATGACTGTGAGCTGAAGCGGGCTGGATCATCGTACACCGAGGATACGTTACGCCAGTTGCGTGCACAGCTGGGTGCTGATGAGCCGCTGGTGATGGTGGTAGGAACCGATGCGTTTGCCAGCTTCGACAAGTGGCAGGAATGGCAGCGCATTCCGGAACTGGCCCACATTGTGGTTGTGCGCCGCCCGGGCCCTCCTCTGGCACCCGATGGCGAGCCCGCCCGGTTGATAGCCAGCCGCCGGGTAAGTGATCCGCAGGCGCTGTCGCACGCGCCTTGCGGTCATATTCTGGAACTCGCGCCACCGCTGCTGGATATTTCCGCAACGGGCGTTCGGGAATGCATTGCCGAGGGCCGCTCGCCCCGTTATCTGATTCCGGAAGCCGTCTGGTCGGAAATTCGCCAGCAGGGGTTGTATGGAGCATGCCCTGAGGGGAACTTTTAGTGTTACAATCGCGTCCGAGTATGACTTTTCGGGTAGCTATCTCAGCTGACACCCGTCCAACAGGGTAATTATGCAGGCAGAACAACTGAAAGATCTGGTAGTTAACGCGCTTGAAGATGTGAAAGCAAAAGACATCAGTGTGATTGATGTTCGTGACCGCACCAGCGTCACTGATTTCATGGTTCTGGCATCCGGAACATCCAACCGTCATGTTAAATCTCTCGCAGATTCCGTGGTCTCTGATGTCAAGGAGCAGGGTGTGCGCACGGGCAATGTCGAGGGTATGGCTGCCAGTGACTGGATACTGGTAGATCTCGGCGATGTGGTGGTTCATGTCATGTTGCCCGCCACCCGGGAATTCTATGATCTGGAGCGCTTCTGGCGCGATGCGCCGGATCTTGGTGCTGCAGGTAGCGAGTAATTATGCGTTTACGCCTGATCTGTGTTGGGCAAAAAATGCCCGGCTGGGTCAGCGCAGGGTATCATGAATATGCCCGCCGGATGCCTCCGGAGCTGCCTCTGGAACTGGTCGAAATTCCTTTGGCACACCGGGGAAAGAACCCGGATACCGCCCGGCTGGTGCGGCGGGAGAGTGATGCCATTCTTGCTGCCACTGGCCAGAAAGACCGGGTCGTTGCGCTGGAGGTTGGTGGCCGTCCCTGGTCAACTGAAAAACTGGCCAGCCAACTTGAGCAGTGGCAGCAGGACGGGCGCGATGTGAGTTTTCTTGTAGGGGGGCCGGACGGTCTCGCTGATGCCTGCCGGGAACGGGCCACACAGCAATGGTCGTTGTCGCCTCTGACTCTGCCCCATCCTCTGGTACGTATCGTGTTGGCTGAACAGTTGTATCGTGCCTGGTCAATAACCCGCAATCACCCCTACCACCGGGCATAGGAGCACACTATGCCGTGGGGTGAATTCAAGGATACTGCTGCCGAACGCCGGCTGTTTCAGCGCCGCACGCTGGTTGTGCTGATCTTTGTAATGTTGATGCTGAGCGGCCTGATTGCGCGCATGTATCAGTTACAGATTGTCGAGCATGACATCTACACCACGCTGTCGGACAAGAACCGTGTGCAGGTTCAGTCTGTGCCCCCGCCCCGTGGGCTTATCTACGACAGAAATCACGTTCTTCTGGCAGAAAACCGGCCGGTATTCAGTGTTACTCTGGTTCCGGAGCGCGTTAACGGCATGAAGGATACGCTGGCACAGCTTCGCAAGCTTCTGGATGTGTCTGATGAAGACATGGAGCGTTTTCGGCGCAGGCTGCAGGAACCCCGCAGGCCGTTTCAGGAAATACCCCTTAGCTATGAGCTGAGTGAGCAGGAGATAGCCCGCCTTGCGGTGCACCGTCATGAGCTCCCTGGCGTAGAAGTAAAGGCCGAGTTGGTTCGTTACTACCCGCACAGTATTCTGACCTCGCACTCGCTGGGATTTGTTGGTCGCATCAACCGGGAGGAACTTCAGCGGATAGACCCAGTCAATTATGCCGGCACCAACTACATTGGTAAGTCAGGTGTTGAGCGGTTTTACGAGAAAGTTTTGCATGGGAAAGTCGGCTATCAGCACGTAGAAACCAATGCCCGGGGTCGTACGCTCCGGGTGCTTGAACGTGAAAATCCGGTTCCTGGGGAAGACCTGCAGCTGCATATGGACTTAAGGCTACAGAAGCGGGCCTATGAATTGCTGGATGGCCGCCGGGGGGCCATCGTCGCAATTGAACCGTCTACCGGGGGGATTCTGGCCCTGGCCAGTGTGCCCGGGTTCGACACCAACCAGTTTGTGACGGGAATCAGTGTTAAGGATTATCGTGCGTTGAATGAAGATCATGATAATCCGCTGTTTAATCGCGCCCTTCGGGGGCAGTATCCGCCTGGCTCTACCATCAAACCCATGCTGGCTATTGCCGCTCTGGATAGTGGAACGGTAGACCGGGACTACAAAGTGTGGGACCCGGGCTATTTCCAGCTTACCAAAGGGGGCAGGCGGTACCGGGACTGGAAGCGTTCGGGGCATGGCTGGGTAGATATGATGGATGCCGTCTCTGAGTCCTGTGATGTTTATTTCTATGACATAGCAGTGAAGATGGGTGTCGATACCATGTATCACTATCTGTCCCGCTTTGGCTTTGGTGAGGACGCAACGCTGGATGTCACGGCAGCGCTCAGTGGCTTGCTGCCATCGCCCGAATGGAAACGTGCTGCGCGCAACAGGCCCTGGTATCCGGGTGACACCGTCAATATGGGCATTGGCCAGGGCTTCATGCTGGCTACGCCACTACAACTGGCCACCGCAACCGCGGTTATTGCCAACCGGGGAAAGTGGGTTGAGCCCCGGCTGCTCATGGGTATCGATGGGGATGCGCCGGTAGAAAAGTACCTGCCGCCGCATACCCATAAGTCGATTAAGCTGAAGAACCCGGATAACTGGGAGTTTGTGATCAACACCATGGAAGAAGTCATGCAGGGGCGGCATGGTACAGCGCGTGCAGCCGGGCGTGATGCCCCTTATCGGATGGCGGGGAAATCCGGCACAGCGCAGGTGTTCAGCCTGGCTGAAGATGAAGAATATGATGCCGATGAAATTCGTGAGCGCCTGCGTGACCACGCATTGTTTATAGGTTTTGCGCCCGCAGATGACCCCAAAATTGCAGTGGCGGCGATTGTTGAAAATGGCGGCGGTGGCAGCAGCACAGCGGCACCGGTGGTCCGGGCCATGTTCGATGCCTGGTTGCTGGAGTTTCCGGCCGAGGAGAAGAAAGCCCATGCAAGCGAACTTGCCGACATGGGGCATGACTGATGGCATTGAATGACTTTCTTGGTTCTACGTCCGCGAACCCTCTCGGGCGGCCACGGGGAATCTGGTCCGCCTTGCATCTGGACCCTGTTTTGCTGTTTCTTCTGGTCGGCCTGATCTCGGCGGGTCTGTTTATTCTGTACAGTGGTGCAGACCGTAATATTGAAGTCGTTGAGGCTCAGATGGTACGGCTGGGTATTGCCTTTGTTGTGATGCTGGTCTTTGCCCAGCTGGACCCTTCCGTATTCCGACGCTGGGCGCCCTGGCTGTACCTGGCGGGTGTGGCAGCCTTGCTGGCGGTTCTGCTGGTAGGTGTCGGCGCCAAAGGGGCTCAGCGCTGGCTGGCAATTCCGGGGTTGCCCCGTTTTCAGCCATCCGAGTTGATGAAGCTGGTGGTGCCCATGATGGCCGCCTGGTACTTATCACGTCATTATCTGCCGCCCCGGTCCCGGCACGTTGCCGTGGGCCTGGTGATCGTGCTGGTGCCCATGATGATGATTATCAAACAGCCGGACCTGGGTACATCTCTGCTGGTTGGTATGGCCGGTATTTTTGTGGTGTTTTTTGCGGGTATCAGCTGGAAACTTATTGCCGCATTTGTGGCCATGGTGTCTGTGTCTGCACCCATGATGTGGTTTTTCGTGATGCGGGATTACCAGAAGCAGCGCGTGTTGACGCTGCTGGATCCGCAAAGTGATCCGCTGGGGGCGGGCTGGAATATCATTCAGTCGAAAACCGCCATTGGTTCCGGCGGCCTGGATGGCAAGGGGTGGTTGCAGGGTACCCAGTCTCACCTTGAGTTTCTGCCAGAAAGTCACACCGATTTTATTGTGGCGGTGCTTGCCGAGGAATTCGGCTTTATTGGCATGTCTATTCTGATGGCGGTGTACTTTCTGATCATTCTCAGATGCCTCTATATTGCCGTAACCGCGCAGGATTCATTCAGTCGGCTGCTGGCGGGCGCGTTAACCATGACCTTTTTTATCTACGTGTTTGTCAACGTAGGTATGGTCAGCGGACTGCTGCCCATTGTTGGTGTGCCGTTACCACTGATCAGTTATGGTGGAACATCGAGCGTTACCCTGATGGCCGCCTTCGGGGTTCTGATGTCGATACACACCCATCGCCGGATGATCACCGCCTGAAAAGGTGGCGGGCAGGTAATGGTGATCGGGGGTGATAAACCTTACAATGCGGTTAATGGCCGTTGTGCAGAGATTCTGGCGGCTTACAGGTAAGAGGAATTCCGGGCTGTGAACTTCAACCCCTCATTATTGTGGACGCTGACACTGGCATTTACCCTGATGCTGGCCGGATGTGCCTCAGCGCCACAAACCAACTCGTCTTCCCGTTACAGCATTAGCCAGGACAGAGCCCCGTCTGGTCAGTTTGATGCCTCAGGCCTTGAAAATGCGAAACCCGTTTATGAAGCGCCCAGGCGAGCAGGCAATAAGTCGCCCTATAATGTCTGGGGCAAGCAATACACAGTGCTTGAAAGCAACGATGGCTATGTCGCCAGGGGTACCGCAAGCTGGTATGGCGAAAAATTTCATGGCCACAAAACATCGAACGGTGAGACATTCAGCATGTACAAGATGTCTGCCGCCCACAAGTCGTTGCGAATTCCGGGGTATGCCAGGGTAACCAATCTTGATAACGGTCGCTCTGTGATTGTACGGGTAAACGATCGGGGGCCTTTTCACAGTGACCGGCTGATCGATCTTTCCTACGCCGCCGCCAAAAAACTTGGCTATCAGGCAAGAGGTACGGCCAGGGTAGAAGTGGCCGCCATTACCGTAAAACCAGATGGCAGTATGTACCTTGCCGGGCAGCCATTTGTGCCCGGAGACGCAGTGAGTGAGCCTGACAGCCGTATCGTTGCCAGCGGCCAGGTGTCAGGCGACCAGGCGTTGTTTGTTCAGCTTGGCTCTTTCAGCAGCCGGGAACCGGCGGAAAAGCTGTTATCCCGGGTAAAGGCCGTATTGGCAAACCCGATGCGGGTAAGAGCAATCGATACAGACTCTGGCCGCTTTCACCGGGTACAGGTGGGGCCGTTCGATGATGAAATGAGCGCACGGCGCACCCAGGATATGCTCGAAACCAAGGGTTTTGCGCAATCCATTTTACTGACCGATATAAACTGAACACCTGTAAAAAACACACCTAACGACGAATGAATAGTTCCATGATCCCAAAAACACTGTTTCGCTCTGCTTTTATAATTCTTGCCCTGGCTTTGACACTGGCCGGCCATGCGACGGCCCAAACCGTTCTGATCCCGTCTCCGCCGCAGATTGCCGGCAGTTCCTACCTTTTGATGGATGCGAAGAGCGGGCGAATTATCATGGATGAAAACAGCCACGAACGCCTGCCGCCGGCCAGCCTTACCAAAATGATGACCGCCTATATTGTTGAGCGTGAGCTGGACGAAGGCCGGATTTCCAAAACCGACATGGTGCCCATCAGTGTTCATGCCTGGAAAACGCAAGGTTCACGGACGTTTGTGCGGGAGGGCACGAATGTTCCGGTTGGTACACTGATCAAGGGCGTGATTATCCAGTCGGGTAACGATGCTTCAGTTGCTCTGGCCGAGTTTATTGCCGGCAGTGAAGGAGCGTTTGTGGATATTATGAATCAGCAGGCTCAGTTGCTGGGCATGAAGGATACCCACTTTGAAAATGCGACAGGTCTGCCCGCTGAAAACCATTATTCCACGGCGTATGATCTGGCAATACTGGCCCGGGCCATCATTACAGATTACCCTGAAAATTATCCTGTTTATGCGGAAAAACAGTTTACTTACAACAACATTCGCCAGCCCAACCGCAACAGCCTGCTGTGGCGCGATGACAGCGTAGACGGCCTGAAAACCGGTCACACGGAAGAGGCGGGTTATTGTCTGGTAGCATCGGCAAAGCGTGAGGATACCCGTTTTATTGCTGTTGTTATGGGTACAAACAGCTCCGCCGCACGGGCACAGGAAGTTCAGAAAATGCTGAACTATGGCTTCCGTTACTATCAGAGTGAGCGCCTTTTCACCCCGGGCCAGGAGCTGATACAGGCTCAGGTATGGGGCGGGCAGTCTGATAACCTGTCAGTCGGGTTGACCAAAGATGTCTACGTTACCATTCCCAGAGGGTCACGAAACGATCTGGAATCCACTGTTGAGCTGGACTCTGTGATCAAGGCGCCGGTTAAAGCCGGGGATGAACTCGGCCGTGTCAAAGTGTCTCTCGGCGGTGATGTGCTGGTTGATCAGCCGGTTCTCGCATTGAATGATGTTCCCGAGGGCGGTTTTTTCAAGCGTATATGGGATGCGATCAAACTGTTCTTTGTTCAGCTGTTTCAATAATCGCGGGGGCGAAAGCTGCAGGAGTAAAGCGATATGAGTGAACCAAAAGCGCCGAAAATTGAGTTTCCCTGTGATTATCACATAAAGGTGATCGGGGATTCCGCACCGGATTTTACCGAGTTTGTGGTTGGTGTGGTGGAACGGCATGCTCCGGGCATTCGTGAGGAACATATCAGCGTGAATGAGAGCAGCAAGGGCCGCTTCTCGTCTGTGCGCCTGACCATTCTGGCAACGGGTGAGCCCCAGTTGAAAGCTCTCTTTGAGGACCTGAAAGCCAGCGGCCGCGTTCATATGGTGTTGTAAGGGAATGGCTGATCTTATTGTTCGTACCCTGGGCCTGCAGCCATATCAGGACACCTGGGAGGCTATGAAGGCACTGACGGCCGACCGGGATAACACCGTAACGGATGAACTCTGGTGCCTGCAGCATCCCCGGATTTACACTCAGGGGCAGGCCGGTAAACCAGAGCATATTCTTGCGCCTGGGGATATACCGGTTGTTCAGGTAGATCGTGGCGGGCAGGTAACCTACCACGGCCCCGGGCAACTGGTGATTTATCCACTGATAAGCCTTACCCGCCGGAAACTGGGGGTGCGTACGCTGGTTACTGAGATTGAGCAGGCCATTGTCCGTACTCTGGCGGGGCTGGGTATTGAATCGGCCGCGCGGGCCGATGCGCCGGGTGTTTATGTGGGTAACGCCAAAATTGCCTCTCTCGGGCTTCGAATCCGGCGTGGTTGTTCATTCCACGGTCTGGCACTGAATGTTGACATGGACCTTGAGCCCTTCCGGCGCATCAACCCCTGTGGTTACACCGGCCTGGCCATGTGCCAGGTCCGTGATTTTGTGCCCGATGCCGATGTAGCGGATATTGAACAGCGGCTTGTCTCTGAATTGATTTCCGGCCTGAATTTTTCAGCCGTCGATTACCAGACCGGCTGGTCGTAATCCCGGCAGCAACCAGAACTCGTCTACTCTTCCTGACTGCTGCACACCCGGTTACGCCCGAGGGTTTTTGCCCGGTAAAGCACTTCGTCGGCTCGTTGCAACAGCCGGTCAATCGATTCTTTCCCGTGAATTTCCGAGACACCAACACTAATGGTGGCCCGCACCGGCTGCTGGTCAACAGACACAGAATTGCCCGCAATGACCTCACGAATACGGTTAGCTATCCGGACGGCTTCGTCGCTGCGTGTTTCCGGCAGTAGCGCCAGATACTCTTCACCACCCCAGCGGGCCAGCGTGTCCACCTTGCGGCACTGCTCCCGCAAGGTTCGGGCGACCAGTTTAATCAATGCATCACCCGTATGATGGCCGTGGGTGTCATTAATGGTCTTGAACAGATCAATGTCCATCAGCAGTACTGAAAAGGGCCGGCTATTACGAAGATACCTCTGATACTCGGTATCCAACTGTTCCAGAGCTTCCCGCCGGTTCGCCAGCCCGGTCAGTGCGTCGTGCTTGGCCGCATACTCAAATTCGGCCGCCAGCCGGAGCAACCCCAGCTTGCTGCGCCTTCTGCTCTGATCGAGGATGTAGCAGGTGACCATTTCAAAACCGAGCGCAGCCATCATGGTCAGCCGGAAATTCGGGCTGTAGGGGAGAGCGAACAGGGCATCCCCCAGCGGACTGAAAAGCAGAGCGAGTGCGGTAAAGCCACCCGCACAGGCAAAGACACCCACGCGTGCTTCACTGATGTAAAAAATAACGGGCGGGTAGGCAAACAGCCAAATGATGGCAGAGCCGTCTTCCAGAGCCTGTATGGCAACATAGGTAAACAGCAGGGTTACCAGAATGATAAAGCCCCGGCGCTGGAGGGTTTTTCGCCTTAGCAGCCAGAACAGAGCCATATTGGCCCCCAGCAGCAGGGCGAAGCCCGAAAGCAGGAATGAGGCCGGTATATTGCCGTGTAACGCTGAGCGCCAGGCAAAAAACAGCAGTAATGGAACGGCGGCTGCGGTCAGCCAGTTAATCAGAACAGGAACCGGAATCTCGCCGGATACACGGAACTGGGATAATTGTTTATCCGGTGGTTGTCGCGTTGTACGTGCCATGTTCAGATTGTGTTCTCATGACAAGAATGTTTTGACTTGCTGTACAGGTACATGTTGGATGGATTTCCTGAAAATGACTGTATGAAAATCGTAACCTTGTGCAGCCTGTACGTGTAGCGCGTAACGGGCCTGATCGCATTGGCCCTGAGGCCAGAGAGCCTGAGGCGGGCCGGTTAGGTCAGGCGGGTATAGTATCCGTATAATGGGTTGTATCACCGGTTAGCTTCACACACTTTGATTTTGGCAGGTCGTACATGGCATCCAGAGGTTCCGGAAAATCTGTTTCCCGTATCAAAACCGGCAGTTTCGAGCGCCGGCTGAGCCTGACCCGTGCGGGTTTGTTTGCCGGAACCCGCGTGGCTTCCCATATGGCAACCAACTGGTTCAGCAGTAAAGAAACGCGGGACAAAAGACACCGGGCCATGCTTTCCAGGCAGTCCCGTTTGCTGGTTGAAGAGTTGGGCCAGCTCAAAGGAAGTGTTGTCAAAATAGGCCAGGTTATGGCGTTGTATGGCGAGCACTTTCTGCCGGAAGAAGTGACCGAGGCACTGCACACGCTTGAGGACCAGACAACCTCTCTGGAGTGGCCGGCGATTGAGCGGGTTCTGAAAGAAGAGCTGGGAGCAGAGCGGCTGGCTGAGCTGCGGGTAGACCGTGAGCCCATAGGCGCGGCCTCACTTGGCCAGGTGCATCGTGCTGTACGCCGTAGCGATGGCCTGGAGTTGGTGCTGAAAATACAGTATCCGGGGGTTGCCGATGCAGTAGACAGCGACCTGAACGCTGTTGCTCAGATATTGAAGATTGCCAGGCTGGTGAGCTTTGGTCCTGAATTCAATGACTGGCTGGAAGAAGTCCGGGACATGATGCACCGGGAGGTGAACTACCGGCTGGAGGCCCGCACAACCGAAAAATTCAGAACTATGCTTGCTGACGACCCACGGTTCATCGTGCCGCGGGTGTTGCCGGAGTATTCCACCGATCATGTTATTGCTTCCACCTATGAGCACGGCCATTCGGTAAGTTCGGAAGCGGTCCGTGATTTGCCACTGCAGCGGCGTAGTGCACTGGGTGAAGCCGCACTGGAGTTGTTCTTCAGGGAGCTGTTTGTATGGGGGGAGATTCAGACGGATCCCAACTTTGGGAACTACCGCATCCGGATTGCCGGCGAAGCAGGCGAGGACACGGCGTATGATCGTATTGTGCTGCTTGATTTCGGGGCGGTGCAAGCCTACTCAGACCAGTTTCTGGCCCCCGTTAAGCAGATGATCCGGGCGTCGTATGAAAATGATCTGCCGGCCGTCATTGATGGTGGGGTGCAACTGAATTTCATGAGCGTGAGTTGGCCACAGGAGATTCTGGAAAAATTCGGCCAGGTTTGTATGTCGGTACTGGAGCCGCTGGCCAAAGACCAGAGCGAATGGCCGGATTACGCCGTTAACAGCCAGGGCCAGTACCGCTGGAAACAAAGCGATTTGCCTTCACGAGTGGCCAGACAGGCTGCAAGATCGGCGATTAGCCGGTACTTCCGGGTGCCGCCCAAGGAGTTTGTGTTCCTGAACCGGAAACTGATCGGGGTTTACACATTTATTGCGGTGCTGCAGTCAGAATTTAATGGTGAGCCACTGCTGCGCAGCTATCTGTACGGTGATAGCGCCGCACAGTGAGGGCGTATTGGTCTTACGGGGATGGAATGCCGGACACTTCGGCCATCAGCCAGATCACAAAGGCGTAACGCAGGCCCTTGCCGATAGCGACCAGCACGACAAAGTTCAGCCAGGGAACCCGCATAATACCGCCAACCAGTGTCAGCGCGTCGCCCCCGAGCGGTAACCAGCCCATTAACAGTGACCACTGGCCGTAACGGTTAAACCGGTTCCTGGCTTTTTCCAACTGTTGTTCGCTGATGGGGAACCAGCGCTTGTGCTTGAAACGGTCCACCTGTCGGCCAATTACACCGTTAACCACCGACCCCAGCGTGTTGCCTGCGGTTGCCCAGAACCAGAGTGCGAACCAGGGAAGCCCTTGTGTGTACAGGGTGCCGAGGAGTATCTCGGAGTAGGCTGGCAGTAAGGTGGCAGCCGCAAATGAGGTCAGAAACAGGCTGAAATAGACCAACGACGATTCCCCGGTTCCGGATAAGGATCAGTAGCAGGTGTTTGCCTATGGAGGCCATGCAAACCATCAATTTCCATTTGCACACTGCACCGTGCATCATGATGCACAGATTCTACCCATTCAAGTTAATCAGTTTTGCTGTATTCAGGAGGTTTTATGGAACAGGTAACCATTTACGGACGGACAAGTTGTGGATTTTGCATGCGGGCAAAAAGCTTGTGCGAATCCAGAAATATCCCGTTTATCTGGATTGATATGATGGCAGAAGGCCTGAGCAAGGCCGATGTGGCTGAAAAAATTGGCCGCCCGGTACATACCGTGCCACAGATTCTGGTTGGTGATCAGTATGTGGGTGGCTGTGATGAGTTTTTCGCTTACGTCCGCGAAGCAGAGGCAAGCGCATAAGCATAAGTTTGCAAAACGATAAAAAGCGCCCGGCGGTTACGCCAGGGCGCTTTTTTTATGGGTGTTTCAGCCTGATCAGAGCTGAAAGGCGGTTTTCAGCTTTTTCTCGGCCAGTTGGTTCTTCAGCTTGGCAACCCGTGGCAGGCCGTTGTCAAAGGGAGGGAAGTTCTCGCCCATAATGAGCGGCTCCAGGTAATCCCTGCAATCCTGAGTGATGCCAAATCCATCGTCGGTAATATAGTGAATGGGCATCTTTTTTTCCTGATTGGCCACTTCACTTAACGGAGCCTCGCCAATCTTCCAGCGGTAGGGTTTCGCCTGCTCACGCACAATGGTGGGCATCAGGGCCTGCTTGCCATCAAGGGCCATTTCAACAGCGGCCTTACCCACAGCGTATGCCTGCTCGACATCGGTAGCCGAGGCAATGTGCCGGGCACTGCGTTGCAGGTAATCGGCAACTGCCCAGTGGTACTTGTGCCCCAGCGCCTGTTTGACCATATTGGCCAGCGCGGGTGCAACGCCGCCCAGTTGCGTGTGGCCGAAGGCGTCTTTTGCACCGGCGTCGGCCAGGAACCGGCCATCTTCGTACTGGGCACCTTCAGAGGCGACCACCACACAATAGCCGTATTCTTTTACGCAAAACTCAACGCGCTCCAGGAAAGCGTCGCGATCAAACGGAATTTCCGGAAACAGAATGATATGAGGCGGCTCGCCTTCACCCTGGCCGGCCAGGCCTCCGGATGCTGCAATCCAGCCTGCGTGGCGGCCCATCACCTCCAGAATAAAAACCTTGGTGGAGGTTTCACACATGGATATGATGTCCAGACTGGCTTCCAGCGTGGACGTGGCAATGTACTTGGCAACGGAGCCAAAGCCCGGGCAGCAATCCGTGAACGGCAGGTCGTTGTCTACGGTCTTGGGAACGCCAATGCAGGTGATCGGGTAGCCCATCTTGTCGGCAATCTGAGAAACTTTATAGGCGGTATCCTGAGAGTCACCGCCGCCGTTGTAAAAGAAGTAGCCAATATCATGAGCCTGGAATACTTCGATCAGGCGCTCATATTCGCGCCGGTTCTCGGAAATATTCTTCAGCTTGTGGCGGCAGGAGCCAAACGCGCCACCGGGTGTGTGAATCAGCGCCTCAATGGCTTTGTCGCTCTCCAGGCTGGTATCAATCAGCTCTTCCTGTAGTGCACCGATGATTCCGTTCCGGCCGGCATAGACTTTACCTATCTTGTCCGGGTGCTTGCGTGCGGTCTGAATAACCCCGCATGCGCTGGCGTTGATAACGGCGGTAACACCACCGGACTGAGCGTAAAAAGCGTTCTTGATGGCCATTTTGGGGTGGCACCTCCTGCTGATTCAACAATGGCGCTGATAATACGTGAAACCGCGTGAGTTTTCATGAGTGGGTTTCCACACTGTAACGCTCTTGACGCTCCGGGACGTATAAGGGAGGCTTGGCAGGTTTCATTTCAGAGGTTGTAGGCCGAATGCACATTCATATTCTGGGTATCTGTGGCACGTTTATGGGCAGCCTGGCGGTCCTCGCGCGGGAGCTTGGCCACGTTGTGACGGGGTCTGATCAGGGGGTGTATCCGCCCATGAGCACCCAGCTGGAGGCTCAGGGCATCAGCCTGATGCAGGGCTACAGCGCAGACCATCTGGCTCCCGCGCCAGATCTGGTACTCATCGGTAACGCCATGTCCCGGGGCAATCCGGAGGTAGAGGCGGTTCTCAACCAGAATCTTGATTATATGTCTGGCCCCGAATGGCTTGCCCGGGAAATTCTCCGGCATCGCTGGGTTCTGGCCGTAGCGGGTACCCATGGCAAAACCACGACCACCTCGATGCTGCTGTGGATACTGGACCAGGCGGGTTTTGAGCCGGGTTACCTTGTGGGTGGTGTGCCGAAAGATTTTCCGGTCTCAGCCCAGCTGGGCAAGAGTGACTTTTTTGTCATTGAAGCCGATGAATACGACAGTGCATTTTTTGATAAGCGATCCAAATTTATTCACTACCGCCCGCACACCCTCATTCTCAATAATCTGGAGTTTGACCACGCAGATATTTTTGACAATGTTGAAGCCATTGAGCGCCAGTTTCATCATCTGGTGCGCACCGTGCCGTCTCAGGGCCTGATTATTCGGCCAGCGATCGACCAACATCTTGATAATGCACTTGAGCTGGGATGCTGGAGTGGCGTTCAGGACACCGCCATCGGTAGTGAAGCGCCACACATCGCGGATTGGCGGGCAGAGTTGCTCTCCGACGATGGCAGCCGGTTTATGGTGGTTCATTATGAGCAACCAGTGGCGGTACTGCACTGGTCCCAGACCGGTATGCACAACGTGAGAAATGCCCTGTCTGCCATTGCTGCCGCACGGCACGTTGGTATTACACCAGATCACGCCATTGCAGCGTTGTGCCGGTTTTCCGGGGTGAAGCGCCGTATGGAGTTGCTGGCGGATGTCGACGGGGTGAAGGTATACGATGATTTCGCTCACCACCCCACGGCCATTGCGACCACACTGGAGGGCTTGCGGGCACAGGTGGGCGATGAGCCTGTGATTGCCCTGATTGAACCCCGGTCGAACACCATGAAGCAGGGGGTTCACCTGAATACACTGCTGCCCAGCGCTGCGTGCGCAGACAGGGTACACTGGGCGAATCTGAGTGATATGGACTGGCTGACAACACTGGTGACCGGCTGGCAGAAAGCCCATCCGGGTTCCGGTCAGCATCAGCTGGGGGGCAGTGTGGATGAACTTGTCCGGGCAGCACTGGATGACCTGCCGCGCCCTTGTCATATTGTTCTTATGAGTAACGGCGGATTTGGTGGTATTCACGGCCAGCTTGTGGCTGAACTGAAACGAATGTAAAGCTGAACAACCTTTATTTGCACGGCAGACAATGTATGGCAGACCCGACAACCAGTGAGTCAGACCAGCTCAGAACCATCAACCTGGCCCTGACCGGAGCTTCAGGCGCAGGGTATGGTTTGCGCCTTCTGCAGTGTCTGGTGGCTGCCGGGTGTCGGGTAAATGTCATGATCAGCCGGGCCGCCCAGATAGTGATTGCCACAGAAACGGATCTGAAACTGCCCGGCAGCCCACCCGCCATGCAGGAAACACTGGCCGCCTGGGCCAGCGCCGGGCCCGGGCAGATACTGGTGTTCGGCCGGGAAGACTGGTTTGCCCCGCCGGCTTCAGGTTCCGGTGAAAAAGCCCCGCTGGTGATCTGCCCCTGCAGTACCGGCACTTTGTCTGCTCTTGCTACCGGTGCCAGTAATAATCTTATTGAGCGCGCCGGCGACGTGGCGCTTAAAGAGCGCCGGCCACTCATTCTGGTTCCCCGTGAAAGCCCGTTTTCTGAAGTGCATCTGGAAAACATGTTAAAGCTGACTCGTATGGGGGCCGTCATTATGCCTGCCAGCCCCGGGTTTTATCACAACCCTGGCAGTGTTCAGGATCTGGTTGATTTTATGGTGGCGCGCCTGCTGGACCACCTGGATATTCCCCAGGACCTCATGCCGCGCTGGGGCGAGGCCCGCGCTGACAACAAACGCACTGGCAGGTAAATTCTGCGACTCATGCCGGTGCCTCAAGGTGGTTTTGGTCAGCCCGATTGATGGTTTTCATCATTGAGCCAGGCCGCACGGCAACCGAGACTGGGTGAACGATAAATACACATCATTCACCGAGGTTCACCATGATTCCACGTACTCTCTTCGATGCCGATCTGGAAGGCTTTCGCGATACTGTTCGCAAGTTTCTTGAGCAGGAGGCTGCGCCCCACCAGGAACAGTGGGAGCAGGATGGTCAGGTCAGCCGGGAGATCTGGCTTAAAGCCGGTGAATTGGGTTTTCTCTGCCCACGGTTACCTGAAGAGTACGGTGGTGTTGGCGCTGATTTCCGGTACAGCGCGGTTATTATGGAAGAGATCGCCAGGGCTGGTTTGTCTGGCATCGGGTGGGGGCTGCATTCCGATATTGTGGCGCCCTACATTGAGAACTATGGCTCTGACGACCTGAAACGTCGCTACCTGCCGAAACTGGCCAGTGGCGAAATGATCAGCGCTATTGCCATGACGGAGCCAGGGGCAGGGTCCGATCTTCAGGGCGTAAAAACCACAGCGGTCAGACAGGGCGACCATTATCTGCTGAATGGGTCCAAAACGTTTATTACCAACGGCCAACTGGCAGATGTCGTGATTGTTGTTGCAAAAACCGACCCGAGAGAAGGGGCGAAGGGTATCAGCCTGTTCGTGGTGGAAACAGCCTCGGAAGGGTTTGAAAAAGGCCAGAACCTGAAAAAGGTAGGCATGAAAGCGCAAGACACCTCCGAGTTGTTTTTTCAGGACGTAAAGGTGCCGGCCGAAAACCTGATTGGCCCGGGTGAAGGGCAGGGCTTTTTCCAGTTGATGCAGGAGCTGGCCTCCGAACGCCTGCAGGTGGCGCTGGGAGCCG
>CAYUTG010000023.1:0-24340 GCA_964447555.1 uncultured Marinobacter sp. | reverse complement strand
CGGGCTGGCCGTTAACCGATTGTTCAGTGGCCAGGGCAGCAAGATCGTAATAAGCCGCGGTTACAAGGCGTGCAACAACGCCATGGCGAACCAGAACCACCGGCCGGGGTTCATCAGATTCCGGGTAGGTTCCGACTTCAAGCGGATGCTCGTCTCCTATTTCCAGAATTTCCCCGACATTCGTGGTGACTTTCACAACCTGATGACTGCCCTCACCTTCAACCGACAGCGAATGCGCAAGCAAGGGCGTGTCTTCAACCTTGATCCGCCATTTTTCGACGGGTGTGACCAGATAGTATTCGCCATCTTCTTCCCGGCACAGAATGGTTGAAAACAACCGCACAATGGCCTCTCGGGCCAGCGGTTCGCCTTTGTGCAGCCATTGGCCATCGCGGGTAATGTGCAGGTCCATGTCACCAGACAACCCGGGGGCCCACTTATCCAGTGGTGGATGCTGCGGGTCTTTCACGGTTTCCTTTACATGCCTGGCGAGATTGTCCGGGTTCTGGCTCATATTATGTATCCATTAGGCAGGTGTCAGGGTAAAAACTGGGCCTTCAGGTCTGCGCAGCCGGGGCCAGTAACCGGTATGTCCAGCAAAACGGCCTGCGCGGTCATAAACGGAATACCCCGGCGGTGCCCATCAACCAACAGGGTCGCCAGGTTGCCGACAAAAGGCATGTGGGAGATCAGCATGAGAGGTGAGGGATCTGTCTCGGGCAACTCATCCAGACAATGCCCCGGATCACTGTCCGGCGTGAGAAAGTTTTTTTCTCTGACCGGGCAATTCAGTACTTCAGAGACTATCGCGGCCGTTTGCTGGGCCCTTACCAGCGGGCTGGCCCATAACTGAACGGGGCGAAACGGGCTGTCTGCAATCTGTGCAGCAACATTTGCAACCTGCAGCCGCCCTGCTTCCGTCAGTTCGCGCTGCTGATCCAGCGTATGCCAGCCAGCTTCACCATGGCGCATAATGAGCAATTGCACAGGGTAAGCCCTCCACTTGTTTGCTTTACTCGCTAATGGTTCTCGGAAGAATAAACTCCACGTCCGAGTTCTGAACTGCCATCATTAAGGCGCTGATAACCGCACTGATCGATGCTGAGCCATACAGAATATCGTACAGGCCACGAACCAGTGGCATATGAATACCAATAGCTGAAGATTTTTCTTTTACCAGCTTCAGCGTATAAATGCCCTCAGCCACCTGGCCCAGTTCGGCCACGGCATCGTCCAGCTTTTTGCCCTGGCCCACTTCATAGCCAATCCGGTAATTACGGCTTTTGGACGAGGTGCAGGTAACAATCAGATCGCCCACGCCAGCCAGCCCCATAAAGGTCATGGGGTTTGCGCCCATGCTCACCGCAAAGCGGCTCATTTCCGCCAGCCCACGGGTAATAAGCATGGCTTTGGCGTTTTCTCCCATCTCCAGCGCAGCCGACAGGCCGGCTACGATGGCGTAAATGTTTTTCAGGGCACCCGCCAGCTCAACACCGTATACATCGACGTTCGCATAAACCCGAAAATACTCGCATCCAAGCAAATCCTGTACGGCTCGTCGTACATCCGGGTCTTTGGCCGCTATAACCGTTGCTGTCAGATCCTGATTAACAATTTCGCTGGCCAGGTTGGGGCCACTGAGCACACCTATTCTGCAGCGGGGAATCTCTTCCTGCAGAATCTCGCTCATCAACTTGAAACCCTGTTGTTCAATACCTTTGGTAAGGCTGATAACAATCTGGCCATCCTTGAAATGGCTGCAGTTATCCCGGATAACAGAACGAAAGGCCTTGCTGGGAATGGCAACAAACACTATATCGGCCGAGCCAACGGCACCGGCCAGATCGGTTGTCGGCCGGATATCGCCAGGCAGAGTAATACCAGGCATATACCGGCTATTGGTGCGCTTGTTCCGGATTTCATCAACCTGTTGTTCGTCACGCATCCAGAAGCGAACGCGATGGCCATTTTCACCCAGAACCTTTGCCATGGCAGTACCGAAGCTGCCACCGCCCAGTATAGCTACATCGCGCTTGGCCACCGGGCTCTTATCGCTCTGGGGCTCGCTGTTTTCAGGCATAGTTGTTCCGTTATATGGTTAATCAGACTGGTTCAGGAACTGCACCAGCAATGTCAGAGGTGCTGGTCAGCCGGGCTCTTCACATTCCAGTGCACGTACCAGATTTCTGAATTCTTCCCGGTTTCGGCTGTTCAGGCCCATCAACACCCTGTGGGCATCCAGAACCTTGTCGCGAACCTGCTGTTCACTGGCTTTCAGAACCGGAATTTCTTCAAGCTCCTCAATGCGTGATGCAGGTTCCCGCACAATAATGAAGATTTTATCGAAACCCATCGAGACAATAATGCGCGTAATGTCCGGATTGGTGGATATCAGTGTGGGCAGGAAATGGCTTTGTTTCTGGGCCGCCATGGCGATTTTCGCCAGCAGGCCGAGGGTTGTACTGTCTATAATCTCGGTTTCTGTAAGATCAATAACAACCGTTTTAAACTCAGGGTCCTGTGTGATCGATTCAACCAGATTATCCAGTGTTGAACACAGGTTCAGGCGAATTTCCCCGATAAATTTCAGGAGATAGATGCCTTGTTTTTCAGCTTGCAGGATCTTGTAACCAGCCATACTTCAAACTGCCACTATTTCGACGACGTGTTGTCTGATCCGTTGATGATATCGGTAACCGACACAATAGCGATATCGTCTGGTAATTCTGTGATCTTGTCGAGATCCAGGGCCTCTCCAAGAGATGCGATAGTGTGCCGGCCTCCTGAGACGAGTTCAAGTAACGTTCGCTCTTTTTCATCAAGAGTCTGGGCCTTGATGACTTCAAGGATGCCGTCCGAAAACAAAAGCAGGCGGAACGGCTTATCAAGCGCCACTTCGTACACTTCCCACTCCGGATTCTCAAACAGTCCCACCGGCAGGCCACCCCCTTCCAGAAAGGTCGTTTCCCCGCCTTCGAATGAGAGAATTGGCATCGGGAAATGTGCACCCACCGCATACCGTAGTATACGCCGGCTCACGGAAATAATGCCTACAAAAAGGGTTACGTGCTTACCGAGGTCTGTATCAAGCAGTTCTGAGTTAATGCGCTCCAGTACACGGCCGGGGTATAAGATGTCGTCACTGGACTGCCGGCGAAGGTTGCGCTGCAGCCGGTTGGTAAGGTTCTTCAGCAAAACTGTGACAAACGCCGAGCTGGCACCATGGCCGGACACATCGGCAATATAAACAAGAACTTCGTCGTCTGAGATGCGGAAATAATCAAGAAAATCACCGCTGAGATACAGCGATGGCTTAATCATGTGGTTTATGTTCAGGCCTGCGATACCCTGGTCTGCATCAGGCAACATTCGCAATTGCACTTTACGGCCGGCGCGCTGATCTGCCCTGAGTTCTGCAATGCCGGTTCGCAGATCGCGGTTGGCTTCTTCAAGCTCCTGCCGGTACAACTGGTTCAGGCGGTGAACCCGCACCCGGTCAAACAGTTTTTCAATGACATTATCCAAAGCGCTCTTACTTTTTGCCTCATTATAAGGCTTGAGCACGTAGTCGGCCGCCCCGGCCCTGAGTGCCTGCACGACATCCGAGCTGTAATCTGCGGATGAACAGACAACAATGGGGATAAAGGTTTCGGCTTCATCCAGCTTGTCCGACAGGTTCTGAATGGCCTCCGGCGGCAGGTCCGCAAAGATGATGTCCGGGGTGTGGTCACCAAACAACGCACTGGCAGTGGAGAGTTCCGGATAACCTGTGACACAAAAGCCGCGGGCTTCAAGATAGCGCGAGAGGTCTGTGCGTGCCTGTTCGTCGGCATCAATTATCAATATGCGCTCGGTGCGCGAGGTCATGGCTATTGCCCTAAACTACCAGCGATAAACAGGAAATTGGCTTCAATAAAGCCTATTTTGGCACGACCCTGTGATATAACAAGGCCAGTTTTCGGATTTTGGGAGATTCACAAAAATGAGACGAGCCGTAAATGACCTGCTCGGAGCCTATGACAAACTGATTATGGACCCGGTGCACGGTGGAATCCCGCTTTACCGGCACGAAATACGGGTTATCGACCATCCCTTATTTCAGCGTCTCCGGAACATCTGCCAGAACGATATTCTAAGTCTGGTATTCCCGGGGGCAACTCACTCCCGGTTTCTGCACAGTATTGGGGTCATGTACGTGGGCACCCGCATGTTCCGGTCAATGATTAACGCCTATCTGAGGGAGCGGCAGTTAAGTGAACAGACCGATCTGAGCCTGAGCCAGCTGGATGCCATCGATTATCTGGTAAAAACCATTCGCCTCGGCTGCCTGTTGCATGACAGCGGCCACTCCAGCTTTTCTCACCAGTTCACCCAGGCCAGGCGAATTCGCGATCTTATGTCACGCCCGGGCCGGTTTGACGACTTGTGGAAAGGGCTGGATTACACCGCTTACCACCGTGAGATACCCCGGGAACTTGAGCATGAGCATTATTCCGTGCGGGTGGCCCATGAAGTGCTCTCAGCCGTTGACCTGGAGGCAGCCGGCCTGTGCGCGCAGGATGTGATCGGCATTATGGAAACAACGGATGTCTGCCCCAGCGAAACATTTTGCCGCCATGCAGTGACCTTCTGGGAATTTATTACCGGTGGCGATATTCCCGTATATGATCCGATTCGCAGCGAGATTCCACAGCTTGTTATGAATCTTTTGGCTTCCATTGTGTCTGGCGAAATTGATGCAGACAGAGCCGATTATATGCTTAGAGACGGGTTTCATTCGTCGGTTACCATCGGCGGCTTTAACCTGGACCACCTGGTGAGCAACCTCCGGATTGGCTGGGATGCGCCCGAGCCCTGGATGGGGCTGGCCATCACCCAGAAAGGCCTGGGTGCGCTGGAAGACTTTGTTTACAGCCGCTATCAAATGTACAGAAAGGTCTACGCCCACAAAACAGCACTCGGCTTTGACTGGCTTCTGCGGGAAGCGATCAATGAAGTTCTGGAAGATGCCGAAAGCTTTGCGTGGGTAGACACCTGCCTGAGTAACATGACGTTTTTTGCCGAACTGACCGATAACTTTTTCTGGGAAGCTTTTCGCAAAGTGGCCCGCAGAAATCCGGAGAGCTTTTCGTTCTGCATCGTAAACCGGGTAAAGCTGAACCACCTGGATACACGGGAAAACCTGACCAAAGAAGCGACTGAACAGCATCGAAACTGGCTGGCCAGTGAACTGAACATCAACCCTTCTCATGTGGTTACCTGCTCCATGCGCGCCCGGTTTTCGAACATTCAGGACAACTTCAACAGCATTAAAGTGCTGACTCACGCTCCGCTCAGCCGCTCACGATCTCTGAAGAAGATTACCGATGTGAGTGCCTTCTTCAGCAAATTCAGCGATGGCACTATCACCCACTTCTACACGCGGCCAGACAGCACCACCCGATAACAGACCGCCATAGCAACACACGGTTTTAACTCCGGAACACGCCGCACTCTACTCACCCCATTCCCTCACGGCCAATCAGCCGTGAGGCACCCTCCTTCTATGAACCACCCGGCCACATGCAGCGTATAAGCGCTACAACTGGTTTATTTAAGATGAAATCCCTTAACCGGACAGGCGCCGTATGACCCGAGTACAAAACTGGCTAACAGACATTCTCAGATGGTTTGATTCCTCCGTCGGGTCTGACCGTATCGAAACCGAGGCCCGTTCATTCAGCTTTATTCGAGTGGTTCCCTTTGTGGCATTGCACCTGGCATGCTTCGCGGCTCTGTTTACGGGTGTCAGCGGCTTTGCCCTGGCCTTCGCCCTGGCCTTTTTTCTGGTGCGCATGTTTGCGATAACGGCCTTCTACCATCGCTATTTTGCGCACAAAACCTTTAAAACCAGCCGGGTTGCACAGTTTTTGTTTGCCGTTCTCGGCGCCAGTGCTGCCCAGCGCGGGCCACTTTGGTGGGCGGCCCACCACCGCCATCATCACCAGCATTCGGATACCAGAGAAGATTTACACTCCCCAGACCATCAGGGTTTTTTCTGGTCACACATCGGCTGGTTTACCTGCGATGCAGGGTTCGCGATGAACGAGCGCAAAGTCAGAGACTGGATGAAATTCCCCGAACTCCGTTTTATCAACCGGTTTGATTCGCTGGTGCCTGCACTCACCGGGGTTGCCATCTATGCACTGGGCGAAGGCCTGGCAGCCTGGGCACCGGAACTCGGCACAAACGGGCTGCAACTGCTCACGTGGGGGTTTTTCATCTCTACCGTTGTGCTCTTTCACGCAACGGTATCCATCAACTCCCTCTCCCATGTCTGGGGCAAGCGCCGCTTCAACACGTCAGACAACAGCCGGAACAATGTGTGGCTGGCCCTGCTAACACTGGGAGAGGGCTGGCATAACAACCACCACCGCTGGCCGCAATCGGTACGGCAGGGCTTCCGGTGGTATGAAATAGACATCACCTGGTACGGGCTCTGGTTACTCGCCCGGCTGGGGATTGTCTGGGATCTTAATCCGATACCAAAACAAATTCAGGAAGAAACCCGCCAACTGGACACGGCAAGGAGGAAGCGCTGATGGCGATCACCCCGATTATTGAAGTTGGTTCCCGGAACTGTACCGTTCCGAGGGTGCTTGATGATTTCAAGGCGCTGTTCAGCAAGCTGGATAACGGCCATCTGAACCTGTTGCCGGATGTGTATAGCGAGAATATTCGCTTTCAGGATCCATTCGGAACCTTTGTCGGCCTGGACCAGCTCACACAGTATTTCGCCGAAGCCTACGCCAATGTGATTGCCTGCCAGTTCGAATTCTCTGACGCGATCATCAGCGATGCATCCGTGGCTCTGCCCTGGGTAATGCATCTGCAGCACAAACGAATCCGGAAAGGACAGGTCGTTCTGGTTGATGGCATCAGTCACCTGAAAATAGCTCACAGCAAAGTGTGTTATCACCGTGACTATTTTGATGCCGGCCAACTACTGTACGAAAACCTGCCGGTGATTGGAGGAACAATCCGGTGGATAAAAGGATTTGCAGGATGAGCGCGCGTCTGCAAACGCCGTCGACTATCTGGATTACCGGAGCCAGCTCCGGGATCGGCCGGGCACTGGCCCTGACCCTGGCGGGTGCCGGCCACCAGTTGATTGTAACCGGGCGCAGAGCGCAGCGTCTGGACGAGCTGCGCCTGCAGTCCCCCGGTAACATTATGACTGCTCCCGCATACACTACTAGCAAAGAAGACCTTTGTGGTATTGCGGGCCTCCTTGAACATCAGGGCCCGCTCGACATGGCCATTCTGAATGCCGGAACCTGCGAATACCTTGATGTAAGCCGCTATCAGAGCGACGTTATTGAAAAGAACCTGCACACCAACGTAACCGGCACTGCGCGGTGCCTGGACATTGCCCTGCCGGCACTCAGGCGAACCCGTGCCCAGGGCCGGCCAGCCACGCTTGTGATTGTCAGCTCGTCTGCCTGGTGGTTTCCGTTTGCGCGTGCCGAAGGGTACGGGGCCTCAAAAGCGGCTCTGTCCTACCTGGCATTGTCACTGCGGGCAGACCTCGCCTCCGAAGGTATTGACGTTGTACTGGTGTCGCCGGGTTTTGTAAAAACACCACTGACCGACCGGAACGATTTTCCTATGCCGTTCCTGGTTTCGGCAGACAACGCTGCTAACCGAATTATGAGAGGCCTTGAAAAAGGCAAGAACACCATAGCCTTCCCTAAGCGATTTACCTGGATGCTCCGGCTGATGAGTACCCTGCCCCGGTTTGTTATTGACCGCATGGCGGCCGGAATGGCCCGAAAAAGCACAGCACAAAAGGATTCAACCGAATGAGTAAGGAACGTCAGCGCATTGCAGTCATCGGGGCGGGCGTGTCTGGCCTGACAACTGCCTGGCTTCTGGCCGAAACACACGATGTCCGGCTTTTTGAAGCAGGCAGCTACGCCGGCGGGCACACCAACACAGAAAACGTGAATGCAGGCGGGCGCACTTGGCCCGTAAACACCGGATTTATTGTCTTCAATGACTGGACCTACCCGAACTTCATCCGCTTGATGGAGCGCCTGGAGGTACCCACCGAGGTAAGCTGCATGAGCTTCAGTGTCGATTCGAAGTCCTCCGGCCTGCAGTATAATGGTACCAGCCTGAACACTCTGTTCGCGCAGCGCAGCAATGCATTTAACCTGCCCTTTCTTAACATGATCCGGGAAATCCTTCGCTTCAACAAAGAGACCAGAGCGGGGCTGAGCGCCGGTGAGATCAGAGACAGTGAAACCCTCAGTGGGTACCTGAACCGAAAAGGCTACTCCCGGTATTTCCGCCAGCACTACATAGTGCCAATGGGGGCCGCGATCTGGTCGGCACCGGAATGCATTCTGGAGCAGTTCCCGATACGTTTCTTCCTGCAGTTCTTTAACAACCACGGCATGCTCTCCGTTGATGACCGCCCTACCTGGCGCGTGGTATCCGGTGGCTCTGCACGCTATGTGGAAAAGATGATGGAACGCCTGGGTGACCGCACTCACCTCAACAGTGCCGTGGAACGGGTAGAGAGATCTCATGGCGGAGTTATTCTGACGGTGAATGGTGAACAGCAGCATTTTGACCAGGTAGTTCTGGCCTGCCACAGCGACCAGGCACTGGCCATGCTGGCAGACCCCACCGAGCAGGAACAAGAGGTTCTGGGCGCCATTCAGTACCAGAAGAACGACGTTGTATTGCATACCGATGAAAGCCTGCTTCCGTCCAACCGCCGGGCGTGGGCAGCCTGGAATTATCACATCCCCGAACACAGCACCGAACCGGTATCTGTCACCTACAACATGAACATTCTGCAGAATTTTTACAAAGCGCCGGAAACCTTTTGCGTTACCCTGAACCGCAGCCACGACATAGCGCCGGCCAAAATCATCAAACAGTTTAGTTATGCCCACCCGGTATTCACGCTGAAGGCCGTTCAGGCCCAGAGCCGGTACGAAGACATTGGCAACCGTAACCGCACCCACTACTGCGGTGCCTATTGGTTTAATGGTTTCCACGAAGACGGCGTGCGCAGCGCGCTTCGGGTAGCCAGTGCATTCGGGCAGGAGTTATAAGCCATGAACAGCCAGTGGTTGTCCGGCACCTTGCGGCACCGCCGCCAGAACCCTGTACGGCATGAGTTCACCTACAACACCGGAATGCTGGCGCTTGATGTCGACGAATGGCACCAGATAGCGGATATCAGCCCTCTGTTTTCTCTGGAACGGTTTAACTGGCTGTCTCTCAGGCGTAAAGACTACTTTCAGCCCGAAACGGGCGGGCTCTCGGCCGATGTCCGGAACCATGTACACAAGGCGACAGGCTGGTGGCCGGATGGTGCCGTTGAGCTGATCACCTATCCGCGCTATTTCGGTTACGTGTTCAACCCGGTCAGTTTCTATTTCTGTTACCGGGCCGATGATCAGGCGCGGGATGGCGCTGTGCCAAAAGTCATCCTTGCCCAGATCACCAATACGCCCTGGAAAGAACGCCACATTTACTGCCTGGAAACCACGGGCAGAAAACCCAACGCGTCTGGCTGGTGCAGCGAAAAGTTTGGTTTCCGAAAACGCTTCCACGTTTCGCCATTCAACGGTATGGATCAGTATTACCAGTGGACCTTCAGCTTTCACGGGCCGGATCTGCGCATTCACATGAACGTACTTGAGGCCGGTAAAAAGCTTTTTGACGCCACTCTGGTGGTCCACCGACACCCTTTAACTCGTAAACACATACATAGCAGCCTGCGGGCACTTCCCGCAGAAGCCATCAGGATCGTTTCACAGATCTACTGGCAGGCTTTGAGGCTGAGACTGAAAGGGGCCGGTTTCCACACGCATCCCGACAAGTTATCCGAAAGCGAGCCAACGTTTCGGCAGGGATCAGACGATGCAGGCCTGACTGTTTCTGACGACCACGGCAGCAACAAACAACACGGGAAGGTAAGCTCATGGAGAACCTGAATACGTCCGTTCATTCGGCCAGTCGCCAGCAAAACAACCCTGCTTTGCCTCACCGTATAGCAAGGCACCTTGTTATCCAGCAACTCAGGCAACTTGAAGATGGGTTACTGACCGTGCGGGAAGCCGGGTTTGATGATCTGATCTTTGGTGACGGCAATGCAACACATCAGCCGGCAGAACTGGTTATTCATGATCACAGCACCTGGCGGGATCTCCTTACCGGGGGCGGTATAGGGGCGGCAGAAGCGTTTGTGGCCGGAGACTGGTCAACGCCAGATCTGGTTGCGCTACTCAGGTTCTTCACCCGCAATGTCGACCGCATGAACGCATTTGAAGACCGGTTCAGCTGGATTACCAAACCCGCGCTTAAAGCGCTGCACTGGCTTAACCGCAACACCCGGGAAGGCTCGCGGAAAAACATCAGTGCCCACTACGACCTGGGCAATGATCTGTTCGAGACTTTTCTTGATCCGACCATGATGTACTCCTCGGCCATATACCCACGGCAAAACGCCACTCTGGAAGAGGCAGCCACGTATAAACTTGACGTTATATGCCGGAAGCTGGACCTTCAGCCAGGTGACAAGGTGGTTGAAATTGGCACGGGCTGGGGTGGTTTTGCCATTCATGCGGCAAAATATTATGGCTGCCATGTAACCACCACAACCATCTCCCGGGAACAGCTTGAACTGGCCAGAACGCGTATCCGGCAGGAGGGCCTGGAGAAGCACATCACCCTGCTGTTTGACGACTACCGGGATTTAACCGGGCAATACGACAAACTGGTCTCCATAGAAATGATCGAAGCCGTTGGCCCGCAGTTTCTGGACAGTTACCTGGCACAGATCAACGCCCTGCTTAAACCGGACGGTCTGGCGCTGATACAGGCCATCAACATGCCTGAACAGCGGTACAAGCGCGCGCTGAAAAATGTCGATTTCATTCAGCGATTCATTTTCCCTGGCAGCTTTATTCCCTCATTCGGTGTGATTCTGGATTCCACACGCAGGCACAGCAACCTGGTACTGACCCACGCGGAAGATATCGGTTTTCACTACGCACGCACCCTGAACGACTGGAGCGCGCGATTTAATGCACACAGCAAACCTCTGAGCGCCCTTGGATACGACGCATCGTTCCAGCGCCTGTGGCAGTTCTACTTCGCCTATTGCGAGGCTGGCTTCCGGGAACGGGCGATTGGCGTGTCTCAGATTCTTCTGGCAAAACCCGGCAACAAGCGGGCAAACATCGTTAGCTTATGAGGACTTCACGAACCACACTTAATATACTGAATTTTATAAATTTTCAGGTTGGTTGGTTCGTGTGCGTTCTGTATCCGGTGTGGCAGGCCGCCGGCGTGGTTCTGGTGTTGCTGGTGCTGCACTTTGCACTGGTCAGTCAGCACCGTATGGCAGAGCTGAAGTTTATTGCGCTGGGCACACTGGCAGGGTCTGCACTGGACCTTCATTGGTTGCGCTCCGGCGTGTTAGCCGATGGGTACGTGAACTGGCTGCCACCCTGGTGGCTGATTGCGCTCTGGGCAATATTCATGACCACACTCAGCCACTCACTCAACTGGATCAGCCAGTATCGCTGGCCTCCCTACCTGTTCGCACCAGTAGCCGGCCCCTTCACTTACTGGTCTGCTTCAAAACTGGGGGCTGTCAGCCTGCCCTGTCAGGCAGTATCTCTGCTGGCTCTGGCACTGGGCTGGCTGGTGGTCTTTCCTGCACTGCTTCACCTTAAAAAATCCCATTTTCCGGTACTGGCCAAATGATCTATTTCCGGAGGTTCGGTGTTTTGCTTGCGGTTCTCATGAACCCGGCACCGGCTATGGCCGCCACAACCATGGCGTTCACGGGGACCGCCAGCAACCCCAACGGCCACACTCTCTACCGGGAAACTCATGACATTGAGGGTGTTTGCCAACAGGGAGTGTTTCGACCTCAAAAGGACACCGTAACCTATCTGAAACCGCCCGGTGGTACCGGGTTCGCCAGTAAAACCCTGAGCTACGATGCATCCGTATTACGCCCGGTTGTAGATTTTCAGCAGCCAACCGTGGGCGAATTTATCACCATAACCTACCCACAACCGGACAATGTGAAGGTTAGCTGGAAACTCAGTGGCCAGACGCCCCGAACGTCTACTCTGAGTGACCCCGGCGCAGCTGTTGTCGATGCAGGCTTCGACAATCTCGTACGAAAACACTGGCAGGGCCTGATCAGTGGCAGGCCGGTAACCTTCAGCTTTCTGGCCCCAACCCGCGGCGAGTTCTACCGGTTTATTCTGGAACCTGTGAAACACCCGGACATACAAGCGGACTACACCTTCCGGATTCGCCCGGCCAGTACGCTGTTGGGTTTTCTGGTAGACCCGATCACGCTGGGCTACAGCAAGCGCGGTGCTCTCACCGACTACCTGGGCCTGACCAATATTCGCAAAAACCCGGACACCAATTACACGGCGCACATCCATTACTCAGTGAGCACCTGGCCAGAATGTGAACTAACCCGCTGACACATCACCCCGTCAAAGCAATCCCCCGGCATCGGTATGGTAGACTCCCTTCAGAATCATCTCAGGAGAATCAACGCCCATGATGTTTGTGTCGTTCAACGTGAACAGCATTCGTACCCGGCTGCATCAGCTAGAAGCCGTGACAGAGGAACTGAACCCCGATTTTATCGGCCTGCAGGAAACCAAAGTCCGGGATGAAGAATTTCCGGAAGAAGCCATTCGCGAACTGGGCTATAAGGTTCATTTCCATGGGCAGAAAACCCATTACGGTGTTGCGTTGTTATCCCGGGCAGAGCCCGAAAGCGTGGTTAAGGGGTATCCGGGCGACGATGAAAATGCACAACGCCGCCTGATCACCGGCCATTTCAACGTGAACGGCGAAAAACTTACCGTTATTAACGGGTACTTCCCGCAGGGGGAAAGCCGCAATCACCCGGTGAAGTTCCCGGCCAAAGAAAAATTCTATGCCGACCTGATGGATTATCTGGACGAACTCAAGCCTGGCGCCGGCCACGTGATCATCATGGGTGACATGAATATTTCACCGACCGACAAGGACATAGGCATTGGTGCAGACAACGCAAAACGTTGGTTAAGAACCGGAAAATGCAGCTTTCTGCCTGAAGAACGGGAATGGCTGGGCCAGGTTGAAGCGCGGGGCTATACCGATGTCTACCGCCACCTGTACCCGAACGACGACAGCACCTTCAGCTGGTTTGATTACCGCAGCAAAGGCTTCGACCGGGAACCAAAGCGTGGTTTGAGAATCGATTTGCTGATGGCCAACGACAGCCTCCTGGGGAAAGCGCAGGAAAGCGGTGTTTGTTACGATATCCGCGCAATGGAGCGCCCCTCTGACCACTGCCCGGTCTGGGCGAAATTTGATCTCTGAGGCTTCAGCCGACGCACTATGAAAAAGATCAAAACCAGCGACCGCATTCTGGAAGCCAGTCTGGCGCTGTTTAACAGCGCCGGAGAGCCTAACGTCACCACCCTGCTGATATCCGACGAACTGGATATCAGCCCCGGAAACCTCTATTACCATTTCCGCAGTAAGGGCGATATTGTTACCGAGCTGTTCCAGCGCTTTGAGAGTGAAATGCAGGACCTGCTAAACGTGCCCGACGATGCCGATATCAGCCTGAGCCAGAACGGTATATTTCTTCATCTTTTGTTCGAATGTGTCGCACGGTACCGCTTTATCTATCAGGACCTGGTGAATGTGCTCTCGCGGTACGAGCAGTTGCAGACCCGGTTCAAGCGCATCCTCCGAAGCAAAACGCAGGCGTTTCTCACCATTTGTGAAAGCTTTCAACGCCAGAATATAATGCAGATCGAGAGAGAGCAGCTTGATTCACTTTGTGAACAGTTAACGCTAACCACCTGTTATTGGAGTAGTTTTGATACACTATCACACCTCGACGACCGGAATGCTGTTGATCCCGGCCGCGGCGTGTACCAGATGATGCACCTTATCATTCCATACCTGGAATCTGAGCAGCAGGAAGATGCACAGTTAATGGCAAAAGATTACCTTTAACACGCTGGCCAGTGACCCGCTTATTCCTCTTCTTCACGGCCGATTTTTGACCGGAGCAACATCAGCTCGTTTTCCAGCGCATCAATTCTCCGCTCCAGATCGTCAATGTCTTCCTTACGACGGATACCCAGGCGCCTCAGCGCACCTGAAACCCGCTCATCAAACAAATGCTCAAGCTTGTCCCAGGTTCCTGTTGCCCGTTCGCGCACACCACCAACCCGGTCTTCCACCGATTTAATCTGTTTTTCAACAACGCCCCGGGTTTTGCTCTCAAGCTGCTCGCCTTCCTGAACCAGTCGGTCAAAAAAGCGGCCGGTATCTTCTTCAGCTTTGGTATAGGCGCCCAGACCTGCCAGCCAGATCTGACGGGCAGAGCCCTTGATCTTCGCAGCCAGTTGCGGATCGTTATCCGGATTTTTGTCGTTTTCCTCTGACATGGAATTACCTCAGGTGCAGATTATCAATGACGATATCTGTGAAATTTTGGGTGTAAACCCCATTGTATTACAGCCCGGGGCCAATTTCAGTCACTCCCCGAACCGCATCACGAAAGGCCCGGATATAAAGGCGATTTCGATATGAAAAAATGTTTTCAAACAAAGCCTGCAGCGGCTTGAAGTGTTCAAAATATGGTCAATACTTCCCTATACCAGTGTCCTCGCTGACGCTGGTTTGTCTGGAAGTTTTTCATGGATACTACTCGCACGCCTCGCCCGGCACCCTGTGCCGGGCTTTTTTGATGCCTCTTTTCCCCATACCCTCAGAGGAAAATCAGCCAGGGTCTGACACACAGCACAACCTGTGCGATCATAGCGCCTTCTGTTTTCAACCTCAGGAAGGCGATGCATCATGGATATCAGAAAAATTGACGACGACATTTCGGTATCACCGCAGATTTCTCCAGACGATGTTGCTGAAGCCGCCCGCCTTGGTTTTAAAACGCTGGTTGCCAACCGGCCGGATGGCGAAGAGCCTGGCCAGCCAGCCATGGCAGATATAGAAACGGCGGCCCGCAACAATAACCTTACCTGGGTTTACCAGCCCGTTCAGTCTGGCCATGTAACCGATCAGAATGTTGAAGATTTCGATTCAATGATCCGAAAGGCCGAAAAACCCGTACTGGCATTCTGTCGTTCCGGCACTCGCTGTACCGTACTCTGGGCCCTGAGCGCCGCCCGAACATCGCCAATGGGTGACATTACCGCCAAGGCACTGCAGGCCGGATACGATGTGACCGGGCTTTCGCCCAGACTGATCCAGCAGGCAAGTAACAAACCTCAGGCCTAAACGGTATTACCAGCAGGATTCACCGAATGCAGTACAAAGGTTCAGAACGTTTTAGCCATCAGCAGCCGGAACGTCTCGGCATACTGGTGACCAATCTTGGTACCCCGGACGCACCGACAACACCGGCCCTTCGCCGCTACCTGGCCGAGTTTCTTGCCGATCCCCGCGTAGTGGAACTCCCGCGGGCACTTTGGTGGCTGGTTCTGCATGGCATTATTCTACGCATCCGCCCCAAGCGCAGTGCCCGGTCTTACCGGAGTGTCTGGCAGCCCGAAGGATCGCCCCTGCTGATCCATACCGCCAAACAGGCAGAAGGCATTCGCGAGGCACTTACACGTAAATATGGCCCTAACCTGACCGTCGGGTTCGCCATGCGCTATGGTAACCCCTCCATACCGAAGGTTCTGGATGAAATGCAGCAGCAAGGCGTACGTAAGCTGCTGGTGCTGCCACTTTACCCACAGTATTCAGCCTCAACTTCAGCATCAACTTTTGATGCCATTGCGCAGGACTTTGCCAAACGGCGCTGGTTGCCGGACTTTCGGTTTGTTTCCCACTACCCCGATTTCCCGCCCTACATAGAGGCCATGGCGAAACACATTGAAGCGCACTGGGATCAGCACGGCCGCCACCAGAAGCTGATTCTTTCGTATCACGGCGTGCCACTGAAATACCTGACCAAGGGCGATCCATACCACTGCGAATGCCATAAAACATCCCGCCTGCTGGCGGAGCGGCTTGGGCTTGGTAATGACGAATATATGACGACGTTTCAGTCCAGATTTGGCCGGGAAGAATGGCTGAAGCCTTACACCGACGCCACACTGCAATCCCTGCCGGGCGCGGGCGTGACATCGGTTGATGTATTCTGCCCCGGATTTTCCTCCGATTGCCTTGAAACCATTGAGGAAATAAACGTGGAGAACCGGGGATACTTTCTGGCGGCCGGTGGTGAAGGCTTTGCCTATATCCCGGCACTCAATTCAACACCCGGTCACATCGACGCACTGGTTAAGCTTATCGAAGAGAACATCCAGGGCTGGCAGGTGCCGGAAAACGCGCCTGGAACCCTGGTGCACCGCCAGCAACTGGCCGATGAAAGAAAAGAAGCAACCTACCCCGGGCGAAACCTGTAAAAACGACCAGCCCCTGGCACTGCGGTCAGGGGCGCTCAGATTTATCCGGACCAGAAAGGTCCGGAACCGCCTCACAGAATGCACACTCCTCAGTATCGACGGCGCTGCCGCCCACCTCCACATAACGTACCTTATGGCTCGCCCTGCCACGGTTTGCAGAGACTGAGAATTTCCGGTTCCCACGCCCGTCTTCATGATGAGCAACGGAGCCGTTTACTTTGTCATCAGGCATAACCACCTCCGGCATTGTGATAGGAATACTATCAGGGTCTGCAAAGCTGGAAACAAGGCGTGCCAGATAAAATAACAGGCATGCACAATGAAATGAATGCTCTGAAAGCTGAGGTTATCGCTGGTGGCCGGACAGCCAAAGGAAAGTATTTATGAGGGAAGATTTTGTTTTACAAGAAAAAAATGGCGGTGGGCCAGGGATTCGAACCCCGGGACGGCTACTAACCGTCGGCGGTTTTCAAGACCGCTGCATTCAGCCACTCTGCCAGCCCACCGTTATCCAATTGCTGCCATCGCGACAGCGGTGTGCATGATACCGGAATTGCCTGTGCTGTCAACGCCCTGCAAACATCCATTTAGATTTTTTACCGTTAACCGCATTTAATGGAATTACCTGCGCTTTTTTGTGTCGTAAATGATTGAAAGTTAGGAATTCGACATTATGATAGAGAGTAATTCCAGGTGATTGGCGATCATCAGGCTTTTAGCCTGACGCCGGGAACCAAACAAGCTGGATTAAATCGGAGATCAGAATGCAAAACAGACAGTACAATGTTCAGCAAAGCCGCCACGGCGCCGTTGCCCGTGGGTCCGCTACCGCACCTATCAGTGCGTCAGCCTCCAAGGTTTTGCGCAACACCTATACCCTGCTTGCGATGACATTGGTATTCAGTGCTGTCATGGCGGGTGTTTCCATGTCCATCGGCCTTGGTCAGGGCGCAAGCCTGCTGTGCAGCCTGGGTGCCCTGGCGTTGATATGGCTGGTACTGCCCCGCACGGCTAACAGTTCTGCCGGTATTGCGGTTGTCTTCGCATTCACCGGCCTGCTGGGTCTGTCCCTCGGCCCTATCCTGTTCCACTACCTGCAGTTCCCGAATGGCGGGCAGATTATCATGCAGGCGCTGGGCGGAACCGGCCTGGTGTTCTTCGCACTTTCGGGCTACGTACTAACCACCAAGAAAGACTTCAGCTTCATGCGGGGCATGCTGGTTGCTGGCTTGGTTGTAGTGCTGGTTGCAGCCCTGGGCGCCATGGTAGCCAGTATGTTTGGTGTTGAGGTTACCGCCTTCAGTCTGGCCATCAGCGCAGCCATTGTGTTCCTGATGTCTGGCTTCATCCTGTATGACACAAGCCGTATTGTGAATGGTGGTGAAACCAACTACATCATGGCAACAACCGGGCTGTACCTGAATATCTACAACCTGTTTGTCAGCCTGCTTCACATTATCGGCGCTTTCTCGAACGATTAAGCCAGGCTGAACAACCTGTCGGCTGACAGTTAGTGGAAACCCCGGCCTTTGCCGGGGTTTTTGCTATTGGTACACTGAGCTTTCTTCAGGCAAGATCCAACACCATGACTGACATCCCTCTGCAGCGTTATACACTGGTTATAACCGGTGCGCCCTATTCGTCTCAGGCACCACAAACGGCACTCGCTTTCGCCAGGGCCGCGCTGGCTGGCGGGCACACGCTGGAACGGGTTTTTCTTTATGGCGACGGCGTCCATCTCGCTTCCGCACTGTGCGCCCCACCGTCGGACGAAACTCACTGGAGACAGGAGTGGGCGGCCTTGCTTAAAGAGAATGGGATTCCCGGCATTGTGTGTATCGCCTCTGCCTTGCGGCGAGGGTTGGTAGATAAATCCGAACAAAACCGGTATGAGCTGCCTGCACACAACCTTTCAGAGCCGTTTACCATTGCCGGGCTTGGAGAATGGGTGGAAAGCACCATGACTTCTTCCCGCATCGTCTACTTTCATGCAGGAGGCTGAGCGTGAGTACACTGATTGTGATTGACCAGCCCCCCTATGGCAGTTGGGCAGGCAGAGAAGCCCTGGACATGGCCTTTTCCCTGGCCGCCTTCGACCAGCCAGTCGCATTGCTGTTTACCGGCGCGGGCGTCAACTGGTTACGGGCATCTCACGCAACGGCGGGCATTAAACAGAAGTCGGTCGAAAAGAATCTTTCGGCGGCGCCGGTCTTCGGTGTTGAGGCCCTGTACGCCGACTCCGCAGCCTGCGATCTCTACGGGCTGACTTTGAGCACTATGATGCCAGGTGTCACTATCTCGGAGCACACCTCTGAACTCATCCGAAGCCACAAACATACGGCCTTTGCAGGCTAAGACCCGGTACAGCCGCAGCGGAGAATATCTATGCTTGCCATTCAGACACTGCATATCCTGAATAAAGCCCCGGAACACCCACGGGCGGCTGATTGCCGGCAGGCTTTGCAGCTCGGGGATGCACTGCTTCTGACGGAAAATGCCGTGCTGGCTTTATCCACCCCAGGCAGTCGTGAGCTGAGCACGCCCGTATATGCGCTGGAGCCCGATGTACTGGCGCGAGGTTTGCCCGGCGACACCGGAAAAACAACCCTGATAGACTTCCCCACCATGGTGGAGATGACCGCCCGCGCTCAGAAAGTAATCAGTTGGTGACCCATGACAAACCTGAAAATACCCGCCCGGAACAACGAGGGATTTCTTGAGAACCCGGACGACTGGGCGCCGGACGTTGCAGTATCGATTGCTTTGGAAGATGGTACCGACCTGAACGAAAAACACTGGGAAATCATATATTTTCTTCGTTCATTTTATGAAAAACACGAAGTGTCGCCACCCTCTAACAGGCTGTTTGTCAAAGCAGTCAAAGACGCTATGGGCGAAGACAAAGGCAACAGCATCTACCTGATGCAGCTGTTTCCGGGAACTCCGGCCAAAACAGCCTGCCGGATTGCCGGTTTACCCCGCCCGACGAACTGCCTGTGATTACTGGTCAGAGTTCTTTGTGGCATCGGGTTTGCGGCGCTCCCGCTCCATGTCAGCCGCACTGCCAAGAAAACTGCTAAGGCCGTTTTCAAACAAGCCGGAACCGAACTTCAGAAACTGGCGAGTCGATTCCTTTACAGTGCCATCCCAGGCACCGTCCAGTACGCGCTCAGGCAGGTCCCGCAGAGTTTCGGCCACACCCTTCTTTACGCCGCGAACCACCCCAGGCTCAATTTCCCGGGTGGCCTCAATCAATTCGGCCACCTTGCGGTCCAGGTGCGGGCGAACCACCCATAACCAGAAGCACCAGAGCACAAGCCCGACAATAGCGGCGGTGGCCAGCACCTGTATTGCAACCAATTCCCAGCCAGTCATAACTCCTCCTTGCATCAGGTTGTACCGGGTGCATCCGTACTCTTAAAGCAGTGCGTTGGTTATCCATACGAGCTGAAGCACACCGGTAACAGCACCAAAGAGCCCGCCAATCAGCATCAACTGTAACTCATCTTCGCGAAATGCAGGCCGCAGAATATCCTGAAACTCTTCCGGGCCAAGCGCTTTCATCTGCCCTGATAACACACCGGCAACAACCGGAGCCCGCTCACGGTTAAACCCGGGATCGCTGAACACATCATGAGTTGCCATAAGAGCCTTCTGGTTCACCGCACGCTTAAGCTCTGTATAGCCCGTCATACCGACTGTCACCTGTGCGGTCAGTTTCATGATGAGCGAGTTATCCAGAATTGGCCGAAGGTGTTTCTGAAGGATCACCCGGGTGCGGTCGGCGTGGCTGCCGTTGATCATGGCATCAGCCACTTTTTCTACGGTTATCAGTTCTTCTGCCACCAGTTTTGCCCAGATCTCACTGATCTCTGACTGGCGGCGCAAAAACAGCCCCTGAACTTTCCAGAACAACACGCGCCGGGGGCGAACCGGAGAAAATATAAGGTTTATGGCAATCCAGTTGGTGATGAACCCCACCAGGAAACCACCCGCAGGCAACAACCAGGGTTCCGGGTACTGAACCCATACCGGGGCCATCAACGCACCAAGAATACCGCCAACAACGGCTCCCCGGTTAATAACAGACTTCAGCTCAACCGCACCGGCCTGCCTGAAAATACGGTTCATTAAATCCGGGTGTTGCTCCAACTCGCGGCTCAGCAACACTTTCAGATCAATCAGCTCGTCAAGATCATCACCAAAATCGTCTACCAGATCACCTATCCGGGCTGGTAACTGCTCTCTGGCCCACTCGTACACCCGTCGCTTCACAAACAGCGGCAGATTGTCCCAGAGCACCGGCTGAATCTCGTACATCACTTCATCAATGTATTCGTCCAGCCTTGGAGTTACCTGCGAGATAACCTGCTCAACAATCCGCTTTGGTTCCAGCTTCTGATACACCGCATTCAGGTCACCAAAGTGCTGGAGGGTACGGTCGATGCAGATATGGGCCATTTTTTCAGCCTTGCGGGGTATAACACCCTGCCAGCCAATAACACCAATACCGATAAACTGAACGGGATAAAAAGACATCTGAATGGCAAGCCAATTGGTAAACCAGCCTACAGCGGCGGCCAGAATGGGCACAGATAAAAGTGCGGTGTCGAACAAGTGATACCCCGGTAAAATACGGCTGATTGTGTTGCCGGCGGGTGCCTGGCCCGGGCAGATTGCTGGCCGGGTGAACGCCCTCAGAGGGCAGCACCTGCATGTTGTTTCTGATTATGTAACGAATAATGAAGTAATTGAAATTTCAGGACATTGGCCGTATCGCCACGAGCGACAGGATATTGCAGTAATGGCTGATCAGCCGTGCAGGCATGGCAAGGCTGATCAGGATGCCGGTTAAGCCTGGCCAGGGGTAACCCTTAACGGTAATAGGCGTTCTCGGTTTGCGAGTGATCCGTAACGTCACGAACCTCGGTAATTTCAGGTACGCGCTCTTTAAGGGTTGCCTCGACGCCCTGCTTCAGCGTAAGGCTGACCGCTGAACACCCCTGGCAGCCGCCACCAAAACGAAGCACAGCGACAGACCCATCAACAATATCTACCAGCGACACATCGCCCCCATGAGCCGCCAGATTCGGGTTAATATCGGACGCCAGAATGTAATTGATACGGTCAGGCAAAGGTGCGTTCTCATCCACCTGGGGCATTTTCGCATTCGGTGCCTTAATGGTGAGCTGGCCGCCCATCTGGTCCTTGGAATAATCTACGTAGGCGTCTTCAAGAAACGGAACAGAGTTGTGATCCAGGTACAGGATGAACTTTCCCAGATCCAGTTGCTCATCAGTAGCAACCAACTCGTTCGGAGCGCAGTACGCGAGGCAGGTTTCAGCGTTTTTTGTTCCCGGCCGGGTAACAAAAATGCGGACACCCATCCCGTCTATATCCTGCTTTTCGATAAGTTGCGCAAGGTAGTCCCTTGCCGCGTCTGTCACAGTAACCAGTGCCATGTTGTCTGCCTGTTCAGAAGTTTGATCTCATTTTAAGGGACTTCACCAGAACATGAAAGACCATGTAAAATAGTAGGTCTTTTGATGCATCGTTAGTTTCACCTACACAGGTGCCGGTTACTAACCTTCAAATCAGATACTTGATAATCGTCATTCGTACTAAGACGTACTTACACTTATTTGCTATGATCCGGCCCCTCAGACACAAACACAACGCTATAAACGACTTCCGGAAGTAACTGACATGACCGATCGCATTACCCGCCTGGAACAACTCCGCAACGCACTGACACAACGCATTGTGGTTCTTGATGGTGGTATGGGCACCATGATTCAAAGCCTGAAACTGGATGAACAGGCGTTTCGGGGCGAGCGGTTTGCCGATTACGATCAGGAGGTTCAGGGCAACAACGATCTGCTGAACCTTACACAGCCGGATATGCTCAGAAAACTGCATGCCGATTATCTGGAAGCCGGCGCAGATATTATTGAAACCAATACCTTTAACTCTACGCAGTTGTCCCAGTCGGACTATGGGCTGGAAGCCATTGCCGGTGAACTCAACCTGGCCTCCGCCAGGCTGGCACGGGAAGTGGCTGACGAATACACCGCGAAAAACCCGGATAAGCCCCGGTTTGTTGCCGGTGCGGTAGGCCCCACCTCCCGTACAGCGTCTCTTTCTCCGGATGTAAACAACCCCGGCTTCCGGAACGTTGATTTTCAGACACTGGTAGACAACTACTATGAATCGGTCGCTAATCTGGTGGAAGGCGGCTGTGATCTGATTCTGATTGAAACCATTTTCGATACCCTGAACGCAAAAGCGGCTATCTACGCCACCCAGCAATACTTTGAAGACAGTGGTACCGAGTTGCCGATTATGATTTCCGGCACCATTACCGATGCCTCTGGCCGCACGCTTTCCGGTCAGACCACTGAGGCATTCTGGACCTCGGTGTCTCACGCAAGGCCCATTTCCATCGGCCTTAACTGTGCCCTCGGCGCCGATGCCCTGCGCCCTTATGTGCAGGAACTGTCTGATAAAGCCGAAACGTTTGTCAGCGTTCACCCGAATGCCGGCCTTCCGAATGAGTTTGGCGAATACGACCAGACTCCGGAGGAAATGGCCGGAATTATTGAAGGCTTTGCCCGGGATGGCTTCCTGAACATTATCGGCGGCTGCTGTGGCTCTACACCCGAACACATAGAGGCGGTTGCACAGGCAGTTGCGAAATACCCTCCCCGCCAGATCCCCAAACGCAAGACAGCCCTCAGGCTATCCGGGCTGGAAGCCTTCACCGGCGACGAAAACACGCTGTTCATCAACGTTGGTGAGCGCACCAACGTGACTGGCTCCAAGCGGTTCCTTCGGCTGATCAAGGAAGAGCAGTATGAGGAAGCTCTGAGTGTTTCCCGTGAGCAGGTGGAAAACGGCGCACAGATTATCGATATCAACATGGACGAAGGCATGCTGGATTCCAAAGAGGTGATGGTCACCTTTTTGAATCTGGTTGCTTCTGAACCGGATATTTCCCGTGTACCCATCATGCTCGACTCGTCTAAATGGGACGTTATCGAGGCCGGCCTGCGTTGCATTCAGGGTAAGGCGATTGTGAACTCCATCAGCCTGAAAGAAGGTGAGGAAGAGTTTATCAAGCGCGCCAGAGACTGCATGCGCTATGGTGCCGCAGTGGTGGTAATGGCATTCGATGAAGAAGGCCAGGCCGGTACTTACGAGCGGAAAACAGAGATCTGCAAACGCTCCTACGATGTGCTTACCGGCATTGGGTTTAACCCGGCCGATATCATTTTCGACCCGAATATCTTTGCCATTGCCACCGGCATTGAGGAACACAACAACTACGCGGTGGACTTCATCAATGCCACTCGCTGGATTCGCGAAAACCTTCCCCATGTATCCATATCTGGCGGGGTAAGCAACGTTTCGTTCTCGTTCCGTGGCAACAACATTGTTCGTGAAGCCATTCACTCCGTGTTTCTCTACCACGCCATCAAAGCCGGCATGAACATGGGCATAGTGAACCCTGGTCAGCTGGTGATTTACGACGAAATTGAACCAGAGCTGAAAGAACTGGTTGAAGACGTGGTCCTGAACCGCCGTGAAGACGCTACAGACCGGTTGCTGGACACCGCAGAGCGTTACAGAGGCCAGGCAGGAAAAACCCAGGAAGAAGACCTTGCCTGGCGGGAGTGGCCTGTTGAAAAGCGGGTTGAGCACGCGCTGGTAAAAGGGATTACCAATTATATTATTGAAGACACAGAAGCCTGTCGCCAGAACGCGGAATATCCGATAGACGTTATCGAGGGGCCGCTCATGGACGGCATGAACGTGGTCGGCGATTTGTTCGGTGACGGCAAGATGTTCCTGCCACAGGTGGT
>CAYUTG010000022.1:24555-25888 GCA_964447555.1 uncultured Marinobacter sp. | reverse complement strand
CAGGATTGTGTGCTGACTGAGGGGTCTACCATTGCCAACTGCTACGGCAAGAAAACCATTCGGGAACGCCATCGTCACCGGTATGAGGTGAACAACCACTTTCTGCCCAAACTCGAGGGTGCCGGCCTGAAAATCTCCGGCCGCTCCGCTGATGGCCGCCTGGTTGAAGTTGTTGAAGTAGGTGAGCACCCATGGTTCGTTGCCTGCCAGTTTCACCCGGAATTTACCTCAACACCCAGAGACGGGCACCCGTTGTTCAAGGGCTTTGTTGAGGCGGCTCTGGCCCGTAAAAAGGAGTCCTGATCATGGCACGGAACACGGTTAGCGTCCCGGGTATCGACATTGCCAACCACAAACCGTTTGTGTTGTTTGGCGGCATGAACGTACTTGAATCCCGCGATCTGGCCTTTGAGGTGGCGGAATCTTACGTTGAAGTGTGCCGGAAACTGTCCATCCCTTATGTTTTCAAGGCGTCGTTCGACAAGGCAAACCGCTCGTCCGTCCACTCATTTCGCGGACCGGGGCTGGAAAAAGGGCTGCAGATACTTGCTGATATCAAGAGCAGGTTCGGTGTTCCGATTATCTCTGATGTTCACGAACCCGCCCAGGCGGCCCCTGTTGCGGAAGTCTGCGATATTATTCAGTTACCGGCCTTCCTCAGCCGCCAGACAGATCTGGTGGTTGCCATGGCAGAGACCGGTGCTGTGATTAATGTTAAAAAAGCGCAGTTTCTGACTCCGCAGGAGATGAAGCACATAATTACCAAGTGCGAAGAGGCTGGAAACGACAAGGTTATTCTCTGCGAGCGAGGCAGCAGCTTCGGTTACAATAACCTTGTTGTCGACATGCTTGGGTTTGGCATCATGAAATCCATGAATGTGCCGGTTATGTTCGATGTAACCCATTCACTGCAAATGCCGGGTGGCCGGGCAGACTCAGCGGGCGGGCGCCGGGCACAGGTGACGGACCTGGCACTGGCCGGTATGTCGCAAGGGTTGGCAGGCCTGTTTCTTGAGGCTCACCCGAACCCGGATGAGGCGAAGTGCGATGGCCCATGTGCACTCAGGTTAAGCCAGTTAGAGCCTTTCCTTCAGCGAGTGAAGGCCGTTGATGATCTCGTAAAAAGTTTTGAAACTATCGATACCGCCTGACTGGCGGTTTTCGCGTTATGTAGCTCTTTTTTAGAGTTATGCACATAGCTACAGGAGAGAACGGGAATAGTTTTGCGAAAATGTGCGGAGCCAGGGATGGAGGAGCCCAAGCACACATGGATGTGCTTGCAGCGGTTTTCGCAAAACTATTCCCGTTCTCTCTTGCACCAGAGGAATGCTTA
>CAYUTG010000022.1:7935-24455 GCA_964447555.1 uncultured Marinobacter sp. | reverse complement strand
TGCAGCGGTTTTCGCAAAACTATTCCCGTTCTCTCTTGCACCAGAGGAATGCTTAAATCGGTGGCACGAACACGTTGGTATGGCTTTACGAAACACGCTGTGAATACGTCCCTGTACGCTTGGGCTCCGCCCTTCACTGCTAAATGCTCCTGCGTCGCAGTGAAGGTCCAGGGCAGGCCATCCGTGGCCAGCCCGTGAAGAGCAATGCTCTTCACCCCTGGCTCCGCACAGTTTCGTAAAGCCATACCAACGTATTCTTGATCAGACGCTTATAAATGACCTTAGTATTTGAAAATCTGGAGATAAACTAAATGACGACTATCGCTGATATCAAAGCCCGTGAGGTACTGGATTCCCGGGGTAACCCCACTGTTGAAGCCGATGTGATTCTGGCAGATGGCACCCTTGGGCGTGCCTGTGCCCCTTCCGGTGCCTCCACTGGCTCCCGTGAAGCGCTTGAACTGCGTGATGGTGATGCCTCCCGGTATCTGGGCAAAGGTGTGCGGAAAGCCGTTGAAGCCATTAACGGTAAAATTCGTGATGCCCTGAAGGGCAAAGACTCCGCAGATCAGCGTGCTCTGGATAACATCATGCTTGAGCTGGATGGCACCGACAATAAAGCCAGCCTGGGTGCAAACGCAATTCTGGCCGTGTCTCTGGCCGCAGCCAAAGCAGCGGCTATCTCTCTGGGCAAGCCCCTGTACGAGCATATCGCCGACCTGAACGGTACGCCTGGTAAATACAGCATGCCGGTACCGATGATGAACATCCTGAACGGTGGCGAGCACGCGGATAACAACGTTGATATTCAGGAATTCATGATTCAGCCAGTGGCCGCCAAAAGCTTCGCCGAGGCACTGCAGGTTGGTGCAGAAATCTTCCACAGCCTGAAGAAAGTGCTTAAGGCCCAGGGCCTGAATACCGCAGTTGGCGACGAAGGTGGTTTTGCGCCAGACCTGCCATCAAACGAAGCGGCTCTGGCGATTATTAAAGAAGCTGTTGAAAAGGCTGGTTACAAGCTGGGTACCGACATTACCCTGGCTCTGGACTGTGCGTCATCCGAGTTTTACAAAGATGGCCAGTACAACCTTTCCGGCGAAGGTAAAAGCTACGACTCCGAAGGCTTTGCCGATTATCTGGCTGGCCTGACCGAGCGGTTCCCCATTGTGTCTATTGAAGACGGCATGGATGAGAGCGACTGGGATGGCTGGAAAGTGCTGACAGACAAGATTGGCAGCAAGGTTCAGCTGGTAGGTGATGATCTGTTCGTTACCAACACCCGAATTCTCAAGCGTGGTATTGATACCGGGGTAGGCAACTCCATTCTGATCAAATTCAACCAGATTGGCAGCCTTACAGAAACGCTGGATGCCATCAAGATGGCTCAGGATGCTGGATTTACAGCGGTTATTTCTCACCGTTCAGGTGAAACCGAAGATACCACCATTGCAGATCTTGCGGTTGCGACAAGCGCTGGCCAGATCAAAACCGGTTCTCTTTGCCGGTCTGACCGTGTGGCCAAGTACAATCAGTTGCTGCGCATTGAAGAGGCACTGGGCGGTAAGGCTCCATATCGTGGCCTGAAGGAAATTAAAGGTCAGGGCTAACAGAGTAGGAAAATGTTAAGGCCGTCGTGTTCTGACAAAAAAATCAGTCACTATGGCCTTTTTACACAGTCGGTTAGAAGAATTTGTTGCTAATCTACTCTAAGGTCTATACTAAACACCCGATGTTGCATTTTTGACTCGCGATCACAGAACGGAATCGGCATGAAGTTGCTCTGGGCCACGATGGTTATTCTTATTCTCCTGCTGCAGGTCCGTCTGTGGGTGGGGGAAGGCAGCTTTGCGCAGGTATGGTCGCTGGATAAGTCCATTGCCGAGCAGCGTGCCGAGAATGCGGAGCTTGCCGCCCGGAATCAGCGCCTTTATGCCGAAGTTCGTAATCTGCGCAATGAGCAGGGTGCGGTGGAAGAGCGGGCCAGAATGAACCTGGGGTTGATTCGCGATGGAGAGACTTTTTTTCTTGTCGTTGATGACTGACTTTTCAGGTTTGGTGTACAGAGTGGCAGGGAATTCCTTTCCAGGACACGCTGTAATAACGTCCCTGTGCGTTTGACTGTGGCCATTCCTGGCCACAGACATTCCCGGAAAAGCCATACCCGTCACTCTCCAGACTTCATTCGGAAACTCTATGACTCACCCCAGACACTGGTTGATTGTTCCTGCTGCCGGCATTGGCCAGCGCATGCAAGCCGAGTGTCCCAAGCAGTACCTTCGTATTAACCATCAGTATATTCTGGATATCACGCTCTCGCGATTGCTGGGCTCTGGCTTGTTTGCCGGTTGCATGGTGCCGTTGAATGCGCAAGATCGCTGGTGGCAAGGCACAGATGCCAGTAAGGATAGCCGTGTTCAGACGTGCAACGGGGGTGCCGAGCGGGCAGATTCGGTTCTTTCCGCTGTGCAGGCGCTGGCATCAGAGGCCAGTGCGGATGACTGGGTACTGGTTCATGATGCAGCACGCCCCTGTGTTCATCCTCAGGATCTTTCGAATCTGGTGTCGACACTGTCAGGTCATCCTGTTGGTGGGCTGTTGGCGGCACCTGTTGCAGACACCCTGAAGCAGGCGGGGGCTGGAGGCGCGCCTGAGGTTACCGGAACGGTAGACCGAAGCCGGCTCTGGCGGGCGCTCACGCCTCAGATGTTTCGTTATGGTGTACTGGCAGATGCGCTTGCGCAGGCTGTGAAGTGCGGGTTGCCGGTGACGGATGAATCCTCTGCGGTGGAGTTTTCCGGTAAGATGCCCTTACTGGTCGAGGGGCGGCCAGATAATATCAAGATTACTGTGCCCGCTGACCTTGAGCTGGCAGGGTTTATTCTTAGCCGAATCTGAATTTTCTGGTTGTATTGGAGCGGGTTATGCGAATTGGTCAGGGCTTTGATGTTCACGCCTTTGGCGAGGGCGATGCAGTAACGCTTGGCGGTGTCTCAATTCCCCATAGTCAGGGGCTGAAAGCCCACTCAGACGGCGACGTTCTGCTGCACGCTCTGGCCGATGCGCTGCTGGGTGCTGTCGCTCTTGGCGATATTGGACATCTGTTCCCAGACACCAGTGATGAATGGGCTGGTGCCGATAGCCGCGACCTGCTGAGGCGGGTAATGGCCCGGGTGCAGGATGAAGGCTACGCGGTGGTCAATGTAGATACCACTATCATTGCGCAGGCCCCCCGGATGGCTCCGCATATTGAGGCTATGCGCCTTAATATTGCGGAAGATCTGGGGGTTCCTGCAAACCGGGTCAGTGTGAAGGCTACAACCACGGAATCGCTTGGTTTCACTGGCCGCAAAGAGGGCATCGCCTGCCAGGCAATGTGTTTGCTGGAGCCTGTATCCCTGTGAGTGATGCAGCTGAGGCGAACCGGTGGCGGCTTGACTGGCCGGTGTCAGGCGGTGAGCGTATGGCGTCGGCCAGTCTGAAAGCCAGCCCTGAGGCATTCCGTGTGTGTGAGGAGCTGGACGGTTTTCCCGGCACTCTCTATACCTCTGGCACTCTCGACACCCCCGGACATGAGGCCTCATCAGGTGATGGTGAGCACCTTTGCCTTTACCTCGAAAAAACCGGCGATAACTCAGAGTATGTTGCCCGTCAACTGGCCGTTCTGGCCGGATGCAGACCATTTGATGTTGGTTTTTGTGGCCTGAAAGATCGCCACGCCATCACCCGGCAGTGGTTCAGCCTGTACCGGCCAGGTCAGTTTGCAGAAGATCGTGCGTTTATAGATGAGGTTGCGGCGCGCTGGCCGGTGTTGTTGGTGCGTCGCCATACCCGAAAGCTTCGTAGGGGTGATCATCGGGGCAATCATTTTGTCATTACCCTGAGCGATGTGACCGGCAGTAAATCCGAGACGGAGGCGGCGCTGGAACGGCTGAAAGCGCAGGGCGCGCCTAACTACTTTGGGCCACAGCGTTTTGGTATTAATGGCGGTAACCTGGAGCAGGCAGCCATTATGAATCCGGCTGTCATGGCCGGCAGAGGGCGCTCCGGCCCCCGTGGCAGAAAAGGTAAAAAGCCAGGTGGCAGAGAGTCTTCTAAACACGTAATGTACTTTTCGGCGGCGCGTTCCTGGTTGTTTAATGAGGTTCTTGCCTGCCGGGTTCATCGTGGTGACTGGCTGTCTCCTGTCGATGGTGAGCCTGGGTTGCCAGACAGAATGGTACCCACCGGCCCTTTGTGGGGTGATGGGGGAACCAGCGCCGAAGGGCAGCTTGCTGAACTGGAGCGGAGTGTTGTTGATCAGGTGCCAGAGCTTGCCCGGCTGTTTTCAGCAACCAGAATGAAGCCCGAGCGGCGGCCATTATCGGCCCGGCCGGAAGGTCTGAGCTGGCAGTGGCTGGCTGATGACTGCCTGGAGTTGGCGTTTTTCCTGTCACCAGGGCAGTACGCCACAGCTGTGTTAAGTGATATTTTTGAACTTGAGGACGTGAGCCTCAACCAACATAAGAAACTTTAAGGCTAGCGGAGAGTAGTGTGCGTATTCTGTTGTCCAATGATGATGGTGTTCATTCGCTTGGCCTGATCGCCCTGTATGAAGGGCTTCAGGGAACAGGTCGTCTGGATGTGGTTGCCCCGGACCGGGACCATAGTGGCGCGAGTAATGCGCTCACGCTGAACCGCCCGTTAACGGTGGAGCAGCATCCCAATGGTTTTCGCTCAGTAGACGGAACGCCAACGGACTGTGTGCATCTGGCGGTTAACGGCATGCTTGAAGGTACATTCGACCGCGTAGTTTCGGGTATTAACACCCACGCCAACCTTGGCGATGACATTATTTACTCGGGAACGGTTGCCGCTGCCACAGAAGGCCGCCACCTTGGCTTGCCGGCCATTGCGGTGTCGCTGGTGAACGAGGGCCGTTTTCATTATGAAACCGCCGCCCGGGCCGTTCGTACTCTGCTGGAACTTGAACAACCGCTGGATCTTGGGCCGCGGTCTATTCTGAATGTGAACGTGCCGGATGTGCCGTGGCATGAATTGGCGGGGTTTCAGGTGACACGCCTTGGTAACAGAGAACGAGCCGAAGGTGCCGTGCCGATGACTTGCCCCCGTGGGAAAGAACGTTACTGGATTGGTGCCTCGGGGAATGGGGGCGATGCTGGCCCGGGAACCGATTTTCATGCGGTGCAAGAAGGGTTTGTGTCGATAACCCCGGTTCATATAGACATGACCCGCCACGCAGCCCTGGAACATTTGCGGGCGTGGGTAGGTAACCTGAACAACGGTGCGGGGCTGAAGCATGTCTGAAGGGCTGCAGGGAATTGGAATGACCTCCAGACGAACCCGGATGCGTCTGGTGCAGAGGCTGGCAGAGGCGGGCATTGAGTCGGACCGGGTGTTGGGTGTCATTGGTGAGGTGCCCAGACACATCTTTCTTGATGAGGCTCTGTCTCACCGGGCTTACGAGGATACCTCCCTGCCGATAGGCTACGGACAAACCCTGTCACAGCCGTATATTGTTGCGCGGATGACTGAATTGCTGCTGGCTCACGAACCCGCCCGCGTGCTTGAGCTTGGCACTGGTTCTGGCTACCAGACTGCTGTTCTGTCACGACTGTTTGATGAAATCTACAGTGTTGAGCGAATTCGCCCTCTGCAAGATCGGGCCAGAGACAGGCTTCGTCAGCTGAATATCCGTAATGTGATGCTGAAACATGCGGACGGTGGCATGGGATGGCCGGACCGCGGGCCATTTGACGGTATTATTGTTACTGCAGCGCCGATTGAAATACCCTCAGAGTTATTAACCCAACTGGCCGATGGCGGGGTTCTGGTTGCTCCGGTAGGCGAGGAAAGCCAGGTGTTGGTTGAAGTAACCCGCCGGGGAGATCAGTTTGACTACAAAGAGCTTGAGCCGGTCCGCTTTGTGCCACTGCTGGGCGGGGTGGTCCGTTGAGCAATGAGCAACCGTCGTCTGGTGATCCGCTCACGCCTGTGAACCGGAACCATCACCTGGTGCCTGTGTTTCTGCGTGGTGTGGCCATGGGGGCGGCTGACATAGTGCCCGGTGTTTCTGGTGGCACCATTGCTTTCATTACAGGCATTTACTTCAGGCTACTCGAAGCAATTAATGCCGTCCCCTCAGCGTTTGTTCGAAAGCTGTGCCGGGGCCAGTTTGCGCTATTCTGGCAGTCCGTCGACGGTTCCTTTCTGCTATGCCTGCTGTCTGGCATTCTGGCCAGTGTGCTCACCCTTGCATCTGCCATCAGTTTTGCCCTGGAGCACTACCCGGTACTTTTATGGAGCTTTTTCTTCGGCCTGATTCTGGCCTCTGTCTGGCATGTGGGCCGGCAGGTTAAACATTACAGGCTCTGGCTACTTGCTCCATTATTAGTGGGGACAGCCATCGCCTGGTGGATTACGACCTTGTCTGCCAGCACCATTACACCTTCCGGAGCCGCGTTTTTCGGGGCTGGTGCACTGGCGATTTGTGCCATGATTCTGCCCGGCATTTCCGGCAGCTTTATTCTCGTTATTATTGGTATGTACGGGCCGGTTCTTGGGGCTATCAAAACTCTGGATGCGGGCATTTTGCTGCTCTTTATGGCCGGTTGTGTGGCCGGGTTGCTATCGGTTGCCAGGCTGATTACCTGGGCCTTTCACCGGTTTCATGATCTGGTACTGGCAATCCTGACAGGCTTTATGATCGGGGCACTTAACAAAGTCTGGCCCTGGAAGGCCGTTCTGAGCTGGCGTACAAACAGTTCGGGCGAGCAGGTGCCACTGACGGAAATGAGCATCAGCCCGTTTTCATATACCGGAGTGACAGGTCATGATCCTCAGATAATGGCGGCTGTTGGCATGGCGCTGGCGGGCTTCAGTATCGTGTTGTTGATCGAGTGGGCAGGGAAAGTGTTACCTAACGCACAAAACAGGTGTTCCGACAGGTAACAGAAATGATCGGAAGGTAACTTGGATTCGATCAATAAATGTGCAATATATTAAGAGGTTACTTTTGAAACTTTAGAAAGTGCTTCGAAACTTTACGGGCCTTATACAGAATTCTTATAACTGAGTCAGTTTTATTCCTGTGAAAATTTTGCCTGGGCTATTCAATGCCGCATGGCCGGCCTCTTCGCGGTTCCCCTCTGGTGCCTGTAACGTCCCCTGTGCTCTGAAAGTCAGACGCCTTAAGGTGGCGGTGGCACTGGTTTGCGTTCTTCTGCTCAGTGGTTGCAACACAAATGCCCTCTATCAGGACGATCTCTATAACCCGCCGGTCTATTGGGGCAGGCACGTTGTGCAGTCTGGTGAAACCCTGTATGGCATAGCCTGGCGCTACGGCCGCGATTACCGGGAACTGGGCCGTGCCAACGGTATTGGTCCGCCCTGGCACCTGCGGGCGGGCCAGGTACTGCGCCTGGATTTGCGTGGCTCCACGGCCTCTGGCCAGGCGGCAGGAAAATCAACCAGGAAATCGACCGCTTCTTCCCGTAAGGCCCGCACCAGGGCGCCCGTGCAAACGCCAAAACAAACGCCAAAACCGGTAGTTACCCGCGCCCCTGAAAAAGGCGCACCGCTAGGTAGTCAGACTCAGACCGTAGCCCGGATCAGTTGGCGCTGGCCATACATTGGCACTGTAATTGCTGGATATTCAACATCAGGAAAAGTCAATAAAGGTATTGATATCGCCGGCAAAGCCGGGGATGCTGTAAGAGCAGCAGCAAGTGGAAGCGTGGTTTACGCCGGTAACGGGTTGCTGGGGTACGGAAATCTGATTATCGTGAACCATAATGAGCACTATTTGAGTGCGTATGCTCATAACCGGAAAATTCTGGTAAGCGAAGGGGAGGATGTAAAAGCCGGTCAGGTGATCGCAGAACTTGGTAGCAGTGGCGCAGAACGGCCTTTATTGCATTTTGAAATTCGCAAAAATGGCAATCCGGTTGATCCCGCCCAGTATTTGCCACCACGTTAGCGATACCGTGACAGAAGCAGGGTTGCTCTCTGTCTGCTGGCACTGACAAAAACTGCGTTTGAAATAACAATAATAAAGCGGCTACAGGAGTAGCTGGCCAACCAAAAAAATGTCCTGAATAGCAAAGCAGTAAAGAATGTCCGAAATAATAAGAAGTATCGGACGATACACCCAGGATTATTGAGAGGCGGGGCAAGAATATGTCAGCAGAACAAGAAAATATCATCATTGACCGTGTCGAGGACGTAGAAGAGTCCGAAGAACAATTACTGGCTGAAGAAAAAGTTGAAAAGGATTCTATCGGCGAGGAAACTGAAGAGAAGATCCCTGCACAGGGGCGCTACTTCACCAGTCAGAAACAGCTGGATGCCACTCAGCTGTACCTCAACGAAATTGGCTTTTCGCCACTGTTAACCCCCGAAGAAGAAGTGTATTTCGCCCGGCTTGCACGTAAAGGTGAAGAGTCTGGCCGAAAGCGCATGATTGAAAGTAACCTCCGGCTGGTGGTGAAAATTGCGCGCAGGTATGTGAACCGGGGGCTGACATTGCTGGATCTGATCGAGGAGGGCAACCTGGGCCTGATTCGGGCCGTCGAGAAATTTGATCCGGAGCGCGGCTTCCGCTTTTCGACCTATGCTACCTGGTGGATACGCCAGACGATTGAGCGGGCCATAATGAACCAGACCCGGACAATTCGCCTGCCCATTCACGTTGTGAAGGAGCTGAACCTGTACCTGAGAGCAGCCCGGGAGTTGACTCAGAAACTGGATCATGAGCCTTCAGCGGAAGATATTGCCCGTAAAGTTGATAAGCCTGTAGCAGATGTGAAGCGCTTGCTTGGCCTTAATGAGCGGGTCGCCTCCATGGATACCCCCATCGGGGCCGGCGGCGAAAAATCCCTGCTGGACACTGTGGCAGATGAAGGGGCGTCGGACCCGGCCGATGTGCTGCAAGACAACAACATGTGTTCCTGCCTTGGCAAATGGATTGATCAGCTCAGCGAGAAACAGCAGGAGGTGCTTTCCCGCCGTTTCGGCTTGCGCGGTTATCCCATCAGCACGCTGGAGGAGGTCGGGCAGGAGATTGGCCTGACCCGCGAACGGGTGCGGCAAATCCAGGTGGAAGCCCTGCGGCGCCTGCGGGAGATTCTGGAAAAAGAAGGCTTGTCAGGAAACCTCCTGTTTAACTGACTCTTCTGAATACCCGACAAAAAGCCGGCCCGGAACTCTGGCCGGCTTTTCTGTTTTACTATCGTCGCAAATGAGAACCAGGTTACGCCTTAGCTTGCCGTGTCGTTGTTAGAATGGGCCAGCCGGGTCGAGATATGGGTGTCGACCCCCGGCAGACGAATGAAAGACTCAATAATAACGATCGAAAGGAAAGGACTATGATAAAGGCTCTCTCGAGTGGTTTCGCCTCACTGATACTGGCAGCAGCTTTGTCTGCCCCGGCTTCTGCCATGACAGTGGGAGGAGTAGACGTTCCTGAAACCTATTCTGTGAACAACACTGATCTGGAGCTTAACGGTGCCGGTGTCCGTTCCAAGTGGTTTATAGATCTTTATGTTGGAAGCCTGTATTTGCCGGAATCTGCCAGCAACGGTCAATCGATCATTGACGCGGATGAACTTCAGGCAATCACCCTGCATATTGTTTCAGGCATGATCACCAGTGACAGAATGACAGAGGCAACACTGGAAGGCTTTGAAGCGTCAACTGACGATAACATGGCACCGGTTCAGGACGACATTGATCAGTTTATGGGTGTATTCAAGGACGAAATTGTTGAAGGTGATGTCTTTGACCTGGTTTACGTGCCAGCCAAGGGCGTGGAGGTGTTTAAAAACGGTACGCTGAAAGACACCGTTGGCGATCTGGCTTTCAAGAAAGCCCTGTTCGGTATCTGGCTGTCTGATAATCCTGCTCAGGATGATCTGAAAATGGAAATGCTGGGCCAGGAATGATCTGAGCATTTTCAGGAAAAACGCCGGCAAACCCTTGCCGGCGTTTTTGTTGGTGGTACAGAGACTTCTTATCTTTTACACGCTTTAAAAGCGCTACAGATAGTCCCGCTTGTCTTTGAACTCGCACAGGTCTTCAATAATGCAGGCACCGCACCTCGGCTTTCGGGCGACGCAGGTGTAACGGCCATGAAGTACCAGCCAGTGGTGAGCATCCAGCAGGAATTCTTTGGGCACCAGGCGTAGCAGTTTTTTTTCTACTTCCAGAACATTCTTGCCCGGAGCAATGCCGGTTCGGTTCGATACACGGAAAATATGTGTGTCCACCGCCATGGCTACCTGCCCGAACAGGGTGTTCAGAACGACATTCGCGGTTTTCCGGCCGACCCCTGGCAAAGCTTCAAGCTCCTCCCGGGTTTCCGGTACCTGGCTGTTATGGTTTTCAATCAGCAGGCGGCAGGTTTTGATGACATTCTCAGCCTTGCTGTTGAACAGGCCAATGGTTTTTATGTACTCCTTCAGCCCATCCACACCCAGTGCAAGAATGGTTTCGGGGGTATTGGCCACCGGGTAAAGCTTATCGGTTACTTTATTGACGCCAACATCCGTTGCCTGAGCTGAAAGAATAACCGCAACCAGTAGTTCGAACGGGGTGGTGTAGTTCAGTTCTGTTTCAGGATTGGGGTTTGCGTCCCTCAGCCGGGTAAAAATCTCAGTACGTTTCTGTTTGTTCATCAGATGAAAATACCTTGTTTACACATCAGGAAATCGTGCCTGTTACCCGTACTCGCTTGCTTCCGGATGGGGCAGCCTTGGGTTCAGCTACTCTGGTGCGTTTAGCGAGTTGGTTATCAATGCTGTTTTTAAGGGCAATCAACAGCCCCAGACCGATGAATGCACCGGGTGGCAATACCATGAACAGCATATTCGGATAGTGTTCAAACGGTCGTATTACCCAGTCTGACGCCATGGGGCCAAGTAGCAGGTTCATGTCCGCAAAAAGGGTTCCCTGGCCAATCAGTTCACGCATACCGCCAAGCACCACCAGTACCAGTAAAAATCCGATTCCCATCATGACACCATCCAGCAGCGCTGGCATGGGAGTGTTTCGTGAAGCAAAGGCATCGGCGCGGCCGAGTATGGCGCAGTTGGTGACGATCAGCGGGATGAATATGCCGAGAATCTGATAGAGCTCATAGGTATACGCCTGCATGAGCAATTCTGCGCAGGTCACAAATGAGGCGATAATCATCACAAACGCCGGCAACCGGACAGAGTCGCTGACGAAATTCCGAATCAATGATACCGCGAGGTTGGAGCCCATCAGGACCATCAGGGTGGCAAGGCCGAGCCCGATGGCATTAACCAGTGTGTTGGTAACCGCCAGCAAGGGGCACAACCCCAACACCTGGACCAGAGCCGGGTTATTGGTCCACAGGCCGTCACGTATGATTTCACCTGAGGTTTTTGTAGCCATAGTCAGGACTGCTCCCGGTGAGTGGATTGGCGGGCGGTGGTGTCCGGGGCCAGTGGCTCTGGCCTCAGATGGGGCGTTGCATTAAGGCGCTTCAGAATATCGTTGCGGTTTTTCCGGAAGTATATCAATGTTTTTTTCACTGTCTTAACGATCGCCCGGGGCGTAATGGTTGCGCCGGTAAACTGGTCAAACTGCCCGCCGTCTTTTTTTACCCCCCAGGCCTGATAAGGCGGCTTACCCAGTGAATGGCCATCAAAACTGTTAATCCAGTCCGATTTCCGGGTTTCAATGCGATCACCAAGCCCTGGTGTTTCCCTGTGGCGGGTAACGCGCACGCCGAGCACGGTGCCATGCGTATTCATCCCCACAAGCAGGCGGATGTTTCCTGAATACCCGTCTGGCGCAACCACGGGCATAATAAATCCGATCGGCTGGCTATCGCGGCGGGCCACCCAGGCTGTGACCGGTTGGCCGTTGGTCAGCGTATTGCTGGCCGGTAACTGCACGGTGTCGTTTAATAAACGGTTGTCATGGGCCTGTTCCGGGATAAGTTCAAGAAGGGCGCTGGCCTCCGCGCGGGCAGCCTGCTGCTGAATGCGCTCTTTGGTTATAGCCTGAGTCAGTGCAATGGTGCCGCCGGTAACCACGGCAAACAGGCCAAGCCCGATGGCGTTTTTACGAATGGTGGCTGTCAATGTGGCCATGATTTATCCCCGGCCCTTGTCTGGCGTGCCGCGCCGAGCCCTGGTGTGTCCGTAAGTTCTTGGAGGTGTGTAGTAGTCAATAAAGGGCACGGTGAAATTCATAAGCAGCACACTGAAAGCAACGGCGTCGGGATAATTTCCCCAGGTACGAATCAGGTAGATAAGGATACCAATGCCCGCTCCGTAAATCAGTTTACCCTGCCGGCTGGTGGCTGCAGACACCGGGTCTGTGGCAATAAAAAAAGCGCCAAGCATGGTGCCACCTGCCAGCAAATGCAGGCTGACCGGTGTGTACTGGTCGGCATTACTGCCAAAAGCCAGGCTCATGAGCGCCAGCCCGGCCAGAAAGGCCACAGGAATGTGCCAACTGATAATATGGAGAAAGATCAGTAGCAGCCCCCCTCCGAAGAAAGCCGCATTTACCCACTCCCAGCCCTTCGCAACGCCGCTGCCAAAGGTTGGGTGCTGGCGTACTTCTTCTGCAGTGTGAGTGATAATTTCGTGTTTGTATTCGTCCAGAGGTGTTGCCATTGTCCAGCCGTCAACCGCTGTTTGCCCTGCAGACGCTATAGTGGAGAGTGTCTCGCCGAAGCCGGGCGCGTCCTCCCACAAGGGGGATGGTGCTGCCCAGTTTGTGGTTAATGCCACGGGGAATGAAATAAGAACCAGAGCGTAGCCAACCATTGCCGGGTTGAACGGGTTGGCACCAAGCCCGCCATACAGTTGCTTGGCAACAATAATGGCAAATATCACTGCAATCGCCGATACCCACAAAGGCGTGAATTGTGGCAGAGAGAGGCCAAGCAACAGGCCGGTTACCGCTGCGCTGTTGTCTTTCAGTATCACGCGAACGGGTTTTTTTCTTAGTTGTAAAATGGCAGCTTCCGATGCCATCGCAACGGCTATACACCAGACAACATTGATCAGATTGCCCCAGCCAAAAAACAGTGTCAGGGCCAGCAGGCCGGGCAGTGCAGCCAGAATGACCCAGAGCATTATCCGGGAGGTTGGCCGGGCCCGGCGGGTGTGGGGTGAGGATTGTTGAGCAAGTGCCATGACGAGCGGGCCTGAATACGGTTAGTTAATGGAGTCAGGCTTTTTCTGGCCTGTTGTGGGGGTAGCTGGGTTTGCTTTACTTGCTTTGGCCTTTTTCCGTGCCAGAGCCTGGGCTACCAGAGCGGCCTTAGCGGCCCGTTCGTCTGCCGCAGATGGGCCTTGTGTTGATGGGTTATCAGCCTCAGCGGCTTTTCTGGCCTGGGCGTCAGCTGCTGCTTGTGCCCGCTCTTTACGGCGTTGTTCTTTTTCCTGTTGCTCCCGCAGCAACCGCTCCTGTCGGGCTTCAAAGCGTTCTCTGGCGCGATCAGCCTTCAGCAATTCTGCTTGCTGTGTACGAAGCTCTCCCTTGGCGTACCGGTAATACTGCACCAACGGAATAGAGCTTGGGCAGACATAAGAGCAGGCCCCGCACTCAATGCAGTCAAACAGGTTCAGGTGTTCGGCTTTATCGAACTCAGAGGCTTTGGCGTGCCAGAACAGTTGCTGGGGCAGGAGCTCCACCGGACAGACATCGGCACATTGGCTGCACCGGATACAGGGTTGTTCGGGTGGGGGCGCCGGCAATTCACTGGCGGTGGCAGCAATGACGCAGTTGCTGGTTTTTATCAGGGGAACGGCGGGTGTGTTCAGTGTGTAGCCCATCATTGAACCACCCATTACGAGGCGATCAACCCTGTCGGTCTGAACCCCTGCTTCGGCCAGCAGGTGTTCAACCGGTGTGCCCAGTAGCGTATCAAAATTGCCAGGCTCGTTTACGGCGTCTCCGGTAATGGTTACCACCCGGGAAACCAGTGGTTTCCCCTCAACGATGGCCTGGGCGACAGCCACTGCCGTGCCCACGTTCTGACAGACCACACCAATATCAGCGGGAATGCCGCCGCTGGGTACTTCCTTGCCTGTGAGAATCTGAATGAGCTGCTTTTCACCACCTGACGGGTATTTGGTTGGAATAACAGCCAGCTCAATGTCCGTGCCGGCAACCGCTTCCCGCATGGTTTGAATGGCTTCAGGTTTATTATCTTCAATACCTATAACGCACCGTTCGGGCCGGAGAAGCCAGGCCATAATGTTCAGGCCCGCCACTATGTTGCTGGCCCGCTCACGCATCGTCATGTCATCGGCCGTAATGTAGGGCTCGCACTCGGCTCCATTAAGAATCAGCGTATGGACTTTACGGTTTCCGGGTGGTTGCAGTTTGATATCCGTTGGAAATCCGGCGCCCCCCATGCCGGCGACACCAGCCTCCCGGATGATGCTTAGTACCTGAGCCGGCTCCAGGCTTTGATAGTCGTCGACGGGCTTCGTCGGAAGCCACTCGTCCCGGTAATCCGGCTTTAATAAAATACACCAGTCCGTCATACCCGAGGCGTGCGGTACTGGCATCGGGGCAATGTCTTCAATGATTCCGGATGTGGAAGCGTGAACCGGAAGGCCCTTGCTGCTGACGGGTTCAGCAATTATCTGGCCCTTAAGGACGTTGTCACCTGCAGTCACCAGAGGTTTGGCTGGCTCACCGATATGTTGCTGCAAAGGGAGTATCAGCCGGTCCGGAATGCTGGCCGTGCGAATGGGGCGTATCGTAGATTGCTGTTTGTTTTCTGCCGGGTGAATACCCCCGGGGAAATCCCACAGATCTGCCATCAGGTACTGGCTCCATGACGGTCAGTGGCAATGATGCCTGGTTTGGGCGCATCCCAGACCCAGGTACGAATGTCTGGCTCCAGGGTAACCATATCAATGCAGTCCACGGGGCAGGGCTCAACACAGAGATCGCAGCCGGTGCATTCGGTTCCGATGACTGTGTGCATGTGTTTAGCTGATCCGAGAATTGCGTCTACCGGGCAGGCCTGAATGCATTTTGTGCAGCCGATACATTCGTCTTCGCGAATCACGGCAACCCGTTGAGCCTGTTCGGTACCGTGTTCGGCATCCAGCGGTTGGGGCTCAATGTCCAGTAAGTCGGCCAGAGCTTTTATAGTGGATTCGCCGCCGGGCGGGCACTTGTTGATAGCGCCGCCCTCAGCAATGGATTCAGCGTAAGGGCGGCAACCAGGAAAGCCACACTGCCCGCATTGGGTTTGAGGTAGGAGTGAGTCGATCTGCCCGACCAGCGGGTTGTCCTCAACTTTGAAATATTCCGACGCAAAGCCCAACAGCGCGCCGAATACCAGAGCGAGCCCAAGCAGCGCCAGAACCGCGATCATAATTCCAGACCACATCGACATGAGAACGAGCTCCCGCTAGACAGCGACCAGGCCGGTAAAACCCATAAATGCCAGTGACATCAGCCCCGCGGTAATCATACCAATGGCCGCGCCCCGAAAGGCAACCGGCACATCGGCAACAGCGATGCGCTCCCGCATGGCGGCAAACAGCACCAGTACCAGCGAGAAGCCGGCCGCCGCACCAAAACCATAGAGTACAGACTCAACAAAGTTGCTGTTTCTGTTGAGGTTCAGAAGTGCGACACCCAACACCGCGCAATTGGTGGTGATCAGCGGTAAAAAGATGCCCAGAACGCGGTAGAGCAGCGGGCTGGTTTTGCGGACAACCATCTCAGTGAACTGAACCACCACCGCAATGACCAGTATGAAGGTGATGGTTTTCAGGAATATCAGGTCCAGCGGTGCCAGCAGGTATGTGTAAACAAGGTAGCTGCATACGGATGACAGCGTGAGTACGAACGTGGTGGCCAGAGACATCCCCATGGCGGTTTCCAGCTTCCCGGATACGCCCATAAAGGGGCATAGTCCGAGAAACTGCACCAGCACGAAGTTGTTCACCAGTATGGTGCTCACCAGTATCAGTAAATACTCTGTCATCGGTACTGCCTACATCACCCGCAGGCCGGGAGTTGCGCCGGCATCCGGAGAGAGCAGGAAAATCTCTTCGCCACCCGGTCCTGCAGCCAGAACCATGCCCTCAGACAGGCCGAATTTCATTTTCCTGGGTTTCAGATTGGCCGCCATGACCGTAAGGCGCCCTTCCAGATCTTCGGGTTTGTAAGCCGATTTTATGCCCGCAAAAACGTTGCGCTCACCATGCCCGATATCCAGCGTCAGGCGAAGCAGTTTGTCTGCGCCTTCTACATGCTCCGCTTTCACGATTCTGGCAATTCGCAGGTCTACCTTTGCGAAATCACTGAATTCAATCTCGGCGGAGACCGGTTCAAGGTCAGCAGCGGGTGCCGGCTTGCCAGTTGCGGCAGGCATCTCGTCTTTTGAGGCATCGACCATTTTTTCGATTTGTGCCATATCAACACGATTCATCAAGGGCTTGAACTTATTGATGCTGTGATTTTCCAGCCGCTGGGCACGGTTGTTCCAGTCGAGCTTTGCGTTAAGGAAC
>CAYUTG010000022.1:0-7925 GCA_964447555.1 uncultured Marinobacter sp. | reverse complement strand
TTCCGGCAATACCGGTGACAGGTAGGTCATCAGCAGGTGGAACATGTTGAGAGCATTGGTGCAGATAGCCTGCAGTTTCTCGTCCTGGCCTTCCTGCCTGGCGATTACCCAGGGCTGCTCGTCATTAACGTACTGGTTGGCGATGTCGGCAAGCTCCATAATCCGGCGCATGGCACGGCCGAACTCACGGCCCTCGTAGAATTCCTCTATCGCCTTGCCGGCATCCACAAACTCACTCAGCTTATCGTGCTCCGTTACTTGCCCCAGCTTGCCGTCAAAACGTTTGGTGATAAACCCGGCACTGCGGCTGGCAATGTTGACCACCTTACCAACCAGGTCGGAATTCACCCTGGCCGCAAAGTCTTCCAGGTTCAGATCCATATCGTCGACACTGGATGTCAGCTTGGAGGCAAAGTAATAGCGCAGGTATTCCGGATTCAGGTGGTCCAGATAGGTGCGGGCCATAATAAACGTGCCGCGGGACTTGGACATTTTCTTGCCATTAACGGTCACAAACCCGTGGGCCCATACCGCCGATGGGGTGCGGAAGCCGGCATCGTGCAGCATGGCTGGCCAGAACAGAGCGTGGAAGTTAATGATGTCCTTGCCAATAAAATGGTAAACCTCGGCGGTGGAATCGGCTTTCCAGAAATGCTCAAAATCGATGTTTTCCCGAACGCACAGGTTTTTGAAGCTGGCGAGATAACCGATGGGAGCGTCGAGCCACACATAGAAATACTTGCCAGGCGCATCTGGAATCTCAAAACCGAAATAAGGCGCATCCCGGCTGATGTCCCACTCCTGCAGGCCTGCATCGAGCCATTCGGCAAGTTTATTGGCAACCTGGGGCTGTAAGGCACCACTACGGGTCCACTTGGTCAGGAAATCCGCAAAGTCAGGCAGCTTGAAAAAATAGTGCTCAGATTCCTTTTCAACAGGAACCGCGCCGGAAATTGCCGATCTTGGATTGAGCAGCTCGGTTGGTGTGTAGGTGGCACCGCAGGCCTCGCAGTTATCACCATACTGGTCTTCTGTTTTGCATTTCGGGCAGGTGCCTTTGATAAAGCGGTCTGCAAGGAACAGATTCTTTTCCGGGTCAAACGCCTGGGTAATCTGACGGGTTGCAATGCGACCGTTGGCCTGCAGTTGCCGGTAAATGTATTCAGAGAACTGACGGTTTTCTTCGGAATGGGTGGTGTAGTAGTTATCAAACTCGATATGAAAACCGCTGAAATCCTGCTGGTGTTCATCACGAATACGGTCAATCAACTGCTCGGAAGTAATGCCTTCCCGTTCGGCCCGAAGCATGATGGCGGTGCCATGAGCGTCGTCAGCACACACGTAATAGCAGTTCTGGCCACGCATTTTCTGGTAACGAACCCAGATGTCTGTCTGAATGTATTCCAGCAGGTGCCCCAGATGAATGGGGCCGTTCGCGTAGGGCAGGGCGCTGGTTACCAGAATATCGCGCTGTTGCTTTGAACTCGCTTGCGTCATGGTGTGTCCGAACCTTTCATTGGTAAAAGAGTGGCAAGGGTAAAATTATGAAGCCCCGGTTGCAGGCTCTGGTGTATGTTGCTCCAGATAATGACCCCATATGGCCAGAAACGGGCACAAATGATACCTTCAAGACAGATATTTTTCATCCGAATCACCCGTTTTCATACACAGACATCCGCATTATTCCTGTTCCGGAGAACCCGATGACACAGATTTCGCAGCAAGCGCTTGAAGCCGCCGTCCGAGAATACCGTGACCCGTACCTGGGTAAAGATCTTTATGAGCTGGGTGCTGTGAAATCACTGGATTCGGACGATACCGGCAAAGTGACGCTAGTGGTTGAGTTGCCATACCCGTCCAGGGGTATTGCCGGTGCCCTGAAACAGCTGGTATCCAACTCGCTGGAAAACGTTGTAAACGTGGAAACGGCAGACGTGCATGTGGGCCAGAAAATATACTCCTACAAAGTTCAGAAAGACATGCCCTCTGTGCCCGGCGTAAAAAATATTATTGCCGTGGCGTCCGGCAAGGGCGGGGTGGGTAAATCGACCACCGCAGTCAATCTGGCCCTTGCATTGCAGGCCGAGGGGGCGCAGGTGGGTATTCTGGATGCCGACATTTACGGCCCCAGCATGGGAATGATGCTGGGCGTGCCTGAAGGTAAGCGCCCCGGTGTGAAAGAAAACAAGTATTTTGTTCCTATGGATGCCCTGGGCCTGCAGGCGAATTCCATGGCGTTTGTGGTTACCGAAAAAACACCGATGGTGTGGCGCGGGCCCATGGTCAGCGGCGCGGTGATGCAATTACTGTCGCTCACACTCTGGAACGAACTGGACTATCTGATTGTCGACATGCCGCCGGGCACCGGTGATATTCAGTTGACCCTGGCCCAGAAGGTTCCGGTTACGGGGGCCATTATTGTGACCACGCCCCAGGACATTGCCTTGCTGGATGGGAAAAAGGGTATTGAGATGTTCCGGAAAGTCGATATTCCCGTCCTTGGCGTTGTCGAAAATATGAGTGTTCATGTCTGCAGTAACTGCGGCCATGAGGAGCCCCTGTTTGGTGAGGGCGGTGGCGCACGTATTGCGGATGATTACGGCACGGTGCTGCTGGGCCAGCTACCGTTGCATAAAACCATTCGGGAACAAACCGACAGCGGAACCCCCACGGTGGTTGCCGAGCCGGATTCAGAAGTCGCTCGCCGCTATCGTGACATTGCGCGCCGTGTTGGGGCCGAACTCTCTACCCGTGAGCGGAATCTCTCGGGTTCAATCGCAAGCGTGTCCATCAGTGAGCCGGAAAATCCATGGTGAGGCCGGGCATCAAGGCCTTCGACACAACCCTGACTAACGGGTAAACTACGGCGTCAATTTTCCCAGTGGTTACGAGACTTCACCCATGAGCATCAAATCCGATAAGTGGATTCGCCGGATGTCTGAGCAGCACGGCATGATTGAACCGTACGAAAGCGGTCAGGTCCGTGAAACTGAAAAAGGCCGTGTGATTTCCTACGGTACGTCCAGCTACGGCTACGATGTACGTTGCAGCAACGAGTTCAAAATATTTACCAACGTGCACTCCGCGACGGTCGATCCCAAGAATTTCGACGAAAACAGCTTTGTGAATTACACCGGCGATGTGTGCATTATTCCGCCGAATTCCTTTGCACTGGCCCGTACTGTGGAGTATTTCCGTATCCCGCGGAGTGTGCTGACCATTTGCCTTGGCAAATCCACCTATGCGCGCTGCGGTATCATTGTGAACGTGACGCCGCTGGAGCCCGAATGGGAAGGCCAGGTAACTCTGGAGTTTTCGAACACCACCAACTTGCCGGCAAAAATATACGCCAACGAAGGCGTGGCGCAGATGCTGTTTTTTGAGTCTGATGAAATTTGTGAAACCAGCTATAAAGACCGGAAGGGCAAGTACCTTGGCCAGACCGGTGTAACACTGCCCAGAGCATGAATGCTAACCAGTTTTTGAAAGCCGTTGCACAGTTGCAGGGTTGGCGCGAGTGCGCCTTCCTGTTGGCGCTGGCTGAGCGCTCATTTCCCAACTACGCCCTGTTCGCCGATGCCGTGGGCCTGAAAACCGGTGCCAAAGTGCGACAGGTGCTGGATTTCGGCTGGAGCATGCTTCAGCAGGATTCGTCCGAGGCGGCTATCCCTCAGGCACTGGCCAGGCTGGAATCCCTGTCTCCCGATGTGGACGCTTATGACGCTTATGGCGTCTATCCGGCTTTCGATTTCTGCCAGTTGCTGGAGCAGGCCTTGCTGAACCGGCTGAATCCGACCAGACACCGGGCGACGGATGCCTCTCAGTTGGCCACCTCTACCGTGGTGAGTTTTATCGAACTGTCGGAAGGTGACGGAGCCGATGATGATGAGCTTGTTCGCCTTCTGGACCATCATCCCCTGATGAAGGAAGACAAAGCGTTCCAGCGGGACCTGGTGCTCGCTCTGAAACGTCAGCGTACCCCTACCCAGCAGTTCATCGAGACGTTGCAGGCCGACGCCGCCAATGAGGGCGTTAGCAATCTGGGCATTTCGCTGGCAGAGTAAACGCTGCGGTAGAGAGCCCAGGTACATCCGCACGGCTTTTTGTGTTCAACCTTTCCCGGAATAAGTCTGACGCCATGAAACTTTCTGCATTTGGTCGCAAGTTCACTGCCGATGCCGGCATTACCTCGCTGATGGACGATTTGGGTAACGCCATGGCCTCAGGCGACGATATGATCATGATGGGGGGTGGTAACCCCGGGCATATCCCGGAGATTCAGCAACGTGTTCAGGAAATTCTGGCCGATCTCAGCCAGAGCCAGACCGAGGTCCGCCGTCTGGTTGGTACCTACGATCCGCCCCAGGGTGAGAAGCAGTTTATTTCGGCGTTGGCCGATTTGCTGAACGATGAATACGGCTGGAACCTGAGCCCGGACAATATTGCTTTAACGAATGGCAGCCAGGCAGCGTTTTTCATGCTGTTCAATATGTTTGGTGGTGACTATGGCGAGGGGCAGCGCAAACATATTCTGCTGCCACTGGCACCGGAATATATTGGCTATGCTGACGCCGGAATAGAGCCGGGGCTGTTCCAGGCGGTGCAACCGGACATCTCATTTACGGATGCCCACGAGTTCAAGTACCGGGTAGACTTTGACGCCGTTGAAGTCACTGGAGAAACCGGGGCCATCTGTGTATCGCGGCCTACCAACCCCACGGGTAACGTCATTACCGATGAGGAGCTGGCCCGCCTCGAAGTGCTGGCCAGCCAGCATGATATTCCCCTGATTGTGGATGGCGCCTACGGAACGCCTTTTCCAAGCCTCTTGTTTGTTGATGCCAGGCCCTCCTGGAACGAACAGATTATTCTTTGCCTGAGCCTTTCAAAACTCGGCTTGCCGGCAGCGCGTACCGGTATTGTGATTGCTGCCAGCCCGGTTATTAAGGCGCTGTCTGGCATCAACGCGATTATGAACCTGGCAACCGGCAGCTTCGGTGCCATGCTGGCGGAACCGCTGGTTCGTTCAGGTGACATTCTCACCCTGAGCAGGGACATAGTGTGCCCGTTTTATAAGGCCAAAATGGAGCGGGCGGTTGCCGCGTTCACCGAGGCTATGGGTGACGATGATTGCCGGTGGTACATCCATAAGCCCGAAGGTGCGATGTTTTTGTGGCTGTGGTTTCCGGATTTGCCCATTAGTAGCCTGGCGTTGTACCAGCGGCTAAAGGCGCGGGGTGTGTTGGTGGTTTCTGGCCACTACTTCTTTCCCGGTTTGCCGGATGATGGCTGGAAGCATCGTGATGAATGCCTGCGGGTGACCTACTCTCAGGACGATCAGCGTGTAGCTGAAGGCCTGAGAATCATCGCGGATGAAGTAAAAGCTGTCTGGGCAGAAGCACGGGCAAAGGGCTAGTTGGCCAGATCTGCCTGCTTCAGCTTAAGTTCGTATTTACTGCCGTCTGGTTCAACCTGTAACAGTTTGACCAGAAGGTAGTTTTTGTCTGGCGCGAACCACATCAGGGTTTTTCGTTTGGAATCTGCGCCCCGCACTTTTTTTGCTTTTACCGTGGTGATACTGCCCGCGGGGGTGTCGAGCGATTCGTTGTCGAGCACGGCGAAGCGATCGGTGTCGTAATCCCCGCCATCAATAATCCGGTAGGTCATGTCGCGTTTGCCGGCGCTGATGTCATGGCGTAGCTGAAGCTGGAATCCAAGTGGGTCCAGCGTGCCTTCTTCCAGTTTCAGGTTGAACGGCTTCCCCCGGTATTTGCCGGTGGCAACACCCTTCTTCCAGTCAAAGTCGATGGACTGTTTTCGGTCTTTGATCAGAAATCCCGATAACCGGTAACGGTAACGCAGGGGAATGACCTTCCCGTCTTCCCATTTCAGGATCAGAGATTCATCAATATCTGCGATAAACGAATCTACATCTGTGCGGTAAAGCCAGACACCATGCCCCTGGGATGTCAGCGTCCGTTTGGCGCTGCCATTCAGGGATACCCCTTTTTCCATGGCGGCCGTATAGCTGGCTTCAAACGGGGTGAGCCCGGTGGTTGTTTCTGCGTAAAGGGTAACGGGAAACATCAGGATACCGAGGCACAGCATGCGTGCTATGCCCCGGCGAACGATTTGTGCGGTATGCAGGGTTCGATGCATTATCACCAACCTGAAAGATGTCATGTATTACGGCAGTCTAGCTGTTCGTCGCCGGTGTTGGGATGACAATCCGTTCAGAGTGGGAATCAGTTATCAGGCAACCGGGTAGGCTGTTTCAGTAGTTCACCATCGAACATCACGTAATCGCTGCCAAGCTGAATGCGCCCTTCGCAAAACCAGCGAACCACAATCGGATAGAGCAGGTGTTCTTTTTTCTGAACCTTCTCGGCCAGTGTTTCAGGGGTATCTTCCGGTGTAACAGCAACTTCCGCCTGGGCGATAACCGGCCCGCCATCCAACTCTTCAGTAACAAAGTGCACCGATACTCCATGCACTTTATCACCGGCCTGAAGTGCCCGTTGGTGGGTGTTAAGCCCGGTATATTTCGGGAGCAGGGAGGGGTGAATGTTCAGTATCTTGCCCCGGAATGCATGCACAAAGCCCGTGCTGAGAATGCGCATGAAACCGGCCAGTACCAGGACATCAGGGTTGTACCTGCGTATCTCGGCAATCATCGCTGCGTCGAAGGCATCCCGCGATTCGTAGTTGGTGTGATCAACCACGAAGGTTTCTATGTTCGCCTGGGCTGCGCGTTCCAGCGCGAACGCCTTCGGGCGATTGCACCCCAGAGCGACGATTTGCCCGGGGAAATCCCGTTCCCGGCTGGCATCGATCAGGGCCTGAAAATTGGTGCCACTGCCGGATGCCAGAACCAGAATCCGTGGCAGGGTTGCTGGGTCTGCCTTCATGCCTGCATCAGCCCCGGCGCGTAACGCACCACCGAGTCACTGTCTGCCTTTGGGGCACTCTCAATCATTCCGACAGCCCAGGCCTGTTCCCCGAGAGCTTTCAGGGTGTCCAGTGCGAGTTCCTTCTGGCTGGCGGGAACGCAGACAATCATGCCAATACCACAGTTGAATGTGCGGTACATTTCCTCACTGGCAACACCGCCGGCCTCTTTCAGCCACTGAAATACCGGGGGAAGCTCCCAGCTTTCGGTATCAATAGCGGCCACGGTGCCTGCTGGCAACACCCGGGGAATATTCTCTGGCAGTCCGCCGCCGGTAATGTGTGAAAGGGCGCGAACATCCACTTCACGAATCAGTTGCAGCAGGTTTTTAACGTAAATCCGGGTGGGTGCCATTAGTGCGTCTGCCAGCGTGGTGTCCCCGATGGGCTGGTTCAGATCGGCATTGCTGATTTCCAGTATTTTCCGGATCAGCGAGTAGCCATTGGAATGAGGGCCGGATGAGCCCACGGCCAGAATGAAGTCGCCTGCCTGTACCCGGCTGCCGTCAATGATATTGCTCCGTTCTGCAACACCAACGCAGAACCCCGCCAGGTCGTAATCGTCGCCTTCGTACATGCCAGGCATTTCGGCGGTTTCGCCACCAACCAGCGCACAGCCGGCCTGTTCGCAACCCTCGCCTATACCGGCGACAACCTGTGCGGCCACATCGACATTCAGTTTGCCGGTGGCGTAGTAATCAAGGAAAAACAGAGGCTCCGCGCCGCCAACAACCAGGTCATTGACGCACATGGCCACCAGATCAATGCCAATGGTGTCGTGCTTCTGAAGTTGCATGGCAAGGCGTAATTTTGTGCCAACGCCGTCTGTACCGGACACGAGTACGGGCTCTTTATAACCTGCGGGGATGGACACCATGGCGCCGAAGCCGCCAAGGCCACCCAGCACTTCAGGGCGTTTGGTGCGTGCCGCCGTTTCTTTGATGCGGTTCACCAGTTCATTACCTGCGTCAATATCA
>CAYUTG010000021.1:0-26053 GCA_964447555.1 uncultured Marinobacter sp. | reverse complement strand
GCTATTCGTCATCACCAGTTTAGCGACTAACTGCAGCCTTAATTTTGTAACGTTTTGTTATCAACCCTGGCAAACACTTTCCAGATTATTCTTTAAATTCAATCACCTTACGAATTTAAAAAAATTGGCGACCAGCTCATTCTTTGGACTTTCTGACTATTGACTTTTATTTTTCTTTTCATCAGCTAACTTGAAAACAGGGCGCTACTATTTTCTGCGACAGTAGCTGCCCTCTGTTGTTTCTCTCCTGATAAGTTTGGACGACTCTGCAACAAGCGGGTGAAATCTTACCGGCCTTTGGGCCGGTTTTTTTTGTGGGGGAGAGCCGCAACATGACGCCTAAGAGCACATCAAGCCACCCATGGCCATAATGCTGTCTTTGCTGTTCACCAGGTTGTCAAACTGCTCTTCTACCCGTTCACGATCAAGGCCAAGCTCATCATAAAAGGCCTGGCTGACCGGCTCCCCTGCGCCCAGCGCCACACCCCGGGCCGTCAGCAACTGCCGGCTAAGCCACAGAAGTTTCGCGTATACGCTGCAGGGCCCGTCATAGTCCGGGTTTTTCTGGTAGCGGATAGCCAGTGTCACTTCCTCTGGCACCCCCCAGTTGTCCATCAACTGGGCGGCAATCTGTTCGCGGGTGATACCCAGAAAATAATGCTCTGTCACCGACGAGTCGATTTGTGGATTTACTTCCAGTGAGCGGCAAACGAGTTTGAAGTGTGGGGGAAACACCTGGGCCAGCACCAGATAGCCAAAGTTGTGCAGCAGGCCGGCCAGATAGGCAAGCCCAAAGAGTGGCCGCTCACCCCGGGGCATCATACTGGCCAGAACGCCCGCAGACTGTGCCTGCCAGATAGCCTGCTGCCAGTAATCCACGTAGCCATCAGGGTGGTCCTGCGGCTGCTTCAGGGCCCGCCCCAGCGAAAGCCCCATGGCCAGGTTCATTACCAGATCGAACCCCAGTACGCGGGATACCGCATCGTGCACTGAACGCACCTGCCCCGCAGCCGCAAAAAACGACGACGATGCCCAGCTCACCACCTGTGCCGCCAGGCTGGGATCACTTTCAACAACGTCAACCAGATCACCCATTACCGCATTCGTATTAACCCGAAGGTGAATAATACGCTGGGCGGTTTCAGGTAATGGTGGCAATTCCAGCGTGTCTTCGAGCCGCTGCTGTATGCGCAAACCGGTAAATTTCTTAATGGCCGTGTGGAACTGGTCCCGGTCCTTGTTGTGATCACTCAGATTCACAACAATGGATTCCGGATCGACCGCGAATGAAATCCGGCGCGCTTTCGCCGTTAGCATCTGGAAATCATCCGCTGGCATAACCATGGCCAGATTCTGCTCCTCCAGCTCCAGAGCCACAGCAGGCAGGGTATCAACCCGGCTATCGACAACCGTTGCCCACCCGGTAAGCGACGGCAGTGCCGGAAGTTCCCGCAACCCTGCCCGCTCGCGGATGCGAACCTGCTCGCGGCGCTTCATCAGCTTCAGGCTGCGGCCGAGCTGTTTGTTCAGCTCCTCCAGATCAATCAGGTCGTTCTTGCCACAAATAGCCTGTAGGTTTCCTTCATCGTCGCTCAGCAAAACCATGCGCAACAATTCCTGCTTACCTGCCTTGCTCGCATCGCGCAGCGACACATCCGCGGCAGACTCTCCGAGGGCACGCTGAACTGCGACAGGTAACTCCATAGTGTTCTCCCAGCTATTAATTGAGGCGAAAGCCTTTTCCGTAAGATGTACGTGCAGTATAGGGTATGGGCCACCGGTAATGATTGATAAAACCATATTTTCTGTAAATTGGCGTTGCTACCCGCAGCGCCTGACAGCTGCCAGCAGCAAACCATGGCAATCAGACATCGCCGTATCGCATTTTTTCACCCAGCCACCGGCGAATAAGGGCATCCACCACACCACGCTGTTTTATCAGGGCCGGCGCCATTTCCCGCACGGGCTCAATCCAGCCTTTGTCTCGCTCGAAATCGGCAAGCCGGAACTGCATCATGCCCGTCTGGCGGGTTCCCAGCACCTCGCCCGGCCCGCGTATCTCAAGGTCTTTTTCTGCGATAACAAACCCATCCTGGCTGTCCCTGAGCGCCTGCAACCTGGCCTTGCCATTCGCAGAAAGTGGTGGGTGATACATCAGCACACAATAGCTGGCCTGCTCACCGCGGCCAACACGGCCCCGCAACTGGTGAAGCTGTGCAAGGCCAAGGCGTTCGGGGTTTTCAATTATAATGAGTGACGCATCCGGCACATCAACGCCCACTTCGATAACCGTTGTTGCCACCAGCAAATCCAGCTCACCCTCCTTGAACTGCGCCATAACCCTGGCCTTTTCCTGCGCCTTCAGGCGGCCGTGCACAAGGCCAACATTCAGGCCGGGAAGCTTTTCGGTGAGTTCCTCCGCAGTGACTTCTGCGGCCTGGCACTGAAGTGCTTCAGACTCTTCAATCAGCGTACACACCCAGTAGGCCTGCCGCCCTTCGGCGCAGGCACTCTTCACCCGCTCAACAACATCATCCCGCCGGCTATCAGGGATAACGATGGTCTCTATGGGTTTACGGCCCGGCGGCAATTCATCAATCACCGAGGTATCCAGGTCTGCGTAAGCGCTCATGGCCAGGGTTCGGGGTATGGGCGTCGCCGTCATAATTAACTGATGCGGAGCCAACGCACCACCTGCACCTTTGTCACGCAACGCCAGACGTTGATGAACACCAAAGCGATGCTGTTCATCGATAATCACCAGCGCCAGGCGGTTGAATACAACGTCACCCTGGAACAGGGCATGAGTTCCAACCACCATTCCGGCTGAGCCAGCCTGAATGGCGTCCAGAGCAGACTGGCGAGCCTTTCCTTTCACCTTCCCGGACAGCCAGGCCACATCTATGCCCAGCGGCTCCAGCCAGCCTTTAAAATTCTGCAGGTGCTGCTCAGCCAGAATCTCTGTCGGTGCCATCAGGGCCACCTGAGCCCCCGCACTGATCGCCTGCAGCGCCGCCAGGGCAGCAACCACCGTTTTACCAGAGCCAACATCCCCCTGAACCAGCCGCAACATGGGCAGAGGCTGGCTCAGATCCTGACGAATATCCGCCACCACATGCCTTTGCGCCCCTGTCAGCCTGAACGGCAGAGAATCGACAAATTCGGCGACCAGATCCCCCGAGGGCAAAAGCGGCAAGGCAGCCTGTGCCTGAATCTGTTCCCTGACCACCAGCAAGCTGAGCTGATGCGCCAGCAACTCTTCCATAACCAGGCGCTGCTGGGCCGGATGCCGCCCCTCCATTAACAGATGAACCGGTGCATTGGCCGGTGGTGCATGCACCAACTGCACGGCCTGGTTAATGCCCGGCAACTGGTAATCAGCCAGCAAACCGGATGGCAGCCAGTCTTTGACAGGAAAACGTTTCAGGTAATCCAGCGCCTGCAAGCAAAGCTTTCGAACCCTGGGCTGCTGGATGCCCTCGGTTAGTGGGTAAACCGGTGTCAGGGTCGCCTGCCCTTCAGCCGGCATGGGTGGCGGGTTGGTCTGATATTCCGGATGATAAAATTCATACCCCGCGCGGCCGGGGCGAACCTCGCCAAAGCAGCGCACTCTTGTGCCTTCGCTCAGCTGGTTTTTCTGAGCGGCATTGAAGTGGAAAAAACGCAGTACCAGAAACCCGCTGTGGTCTTTGAGCGTTACCTGCAAACTGCGCCGCCGGCCCATGATCAGGTCGGCTTTTACTACGTCCCCCTCCACCACGGCAACATCGCCAATGCGCAGGCTGCCCATGGAAATAACGCGGGTACGGTCTTCATAACGGTGCGGAAGGTGAAACAGCAGGTCCTGCAAAGAGACAATTCCCAACCTGGCCAGCTTGTCAGCCAGGGCGCTTCCTACGCCCTTGAGTTGGGTAACCGGAATGTCATCCAGTGACGTCATATCAGCTCTCAGACGCTTTCAGCTATAGCCGGAGTATCAGTTTTGGCACGCTCAATAACCCGGCACTGGCTGGCCGCCAGCGACAGCACATCGATCGCTTTGGGCCGTGGGAAAGTAACGCGCCAGGCAAGCGCTACGGTGCGGAAGGGCACAGGTGCAGCGAATGGCCGCACTGCCAGCAGGCCAGCCTCGTATTGCATGGCCGTTGCCGCAGACAGCGGCAACACGGTAATGCCAAGCCCGGAAGCCACCATGTGGCGAATGGTTTCCAGCGAACTGCCCTCGGTCACAAGTGTAGGTGCCGTGGAACCCGCCCGGCGGGTCATCGCTTCAACCAGCGGGGGACAGGACTCCAGAACCTGATCACGAAAGCAATGCCCCGGCCCCAGCAGTAAGAGTTGCTCCTGCGTCAGCTCTTCAGCGGTGAGTTCATGCTTCTCTGTCAGAGGGTGGCCCGCGGGCAGTAAAACAACAAACGGTTCGTCGTAGATAGGCAGAGTCAGCACTTCAGGCTCTTCAAACGGCAACGCAATAATTATGGCATCCAGATCAGACTGGCGCAGTTTCTGGCGCAGGCTTTCGGTGTAATTCTCTTCGATATACAAGGGCATATCAGGAGCCGCGCGCTGGAGCTCAGGCAACAAATGAGGAAACAGATAAGGCCCGATGGTATAAATGGCGCCCACTTTCAGTGGCGTATTCAGTTGGTTTTTCCCATCCTGGGCCATGTCTTTAATAACCCCGACCTGGTCCAGTACGCGCTGTGCCTGTTCAATGATGCGCTGACCGGTTTCCGTCACCCGGATACTGCTTTTGCTGCGTTCGAAAAGGGGAATCCCCAACTCCTCTTCCAGCTTTTTCACGGCCACGCTCAGTGTGGGCTGGCTGACATGGCAACGCTCGGCGGCGTGGCCAAAATGCCTTTCACGGGCAAGCGTAACAACGTATCGTAACTCGGTAAGAGTCATGCTGGGCTCCGGTCAAAAAGGTATAGAATGAAGATTCCTCTGTTTATGAGATAAAGCATAAGGATTGAAATTGTCTATGGCAATCACTGAAAGCGCGCAACCGCCCCGGGTTCTGGTAGTCGGTTGCGGAAAACTGGGCGGAGCCATTGCTGAGCGGTTTACCGGTTCGGCGCAGGTGTTCGGCCTGAGGAGAAATCCAGACAGAGTACCAGCCGGTGTTCACGGCATTGGCGCCGACCTGCTACACCCGGAAACTCTGGCATCAGCGCTACCTGCCAGTCTGGATCTGGTCATTTACTGCCTGACACCCTCCAGCTATGACGAAGAGGGTTACCGGGATGCTTACGTGACAGGCCTGAACCACCTGACCAATGCGCTGGCCAGTCAGACGTTGAGGCGGCTGATATTCATCAGCAGCACCAGTGTCTACTCACAGAATGACGACTCTCTGGTGGATGAGACCAGCCCGGCCGAGCCCACGCGCTTCAGCGGCAAACAGATTCTGGCGGGGGAACAGGCTGCTCTGGCAAGCGGTCAGCCCACCACGGTTATTCGTTTCAGCGGAATCTACGGCCCCACACGGCAGCGCTTTCTTACCGAAGTGGTGGAGGGCCGGATGAACCCGCAAAGCCCCGCTCCATACAGCAACCGCATTCATGAAGAGGATGCGGCCAGCGCGGCGCACTATCTGGGGCAACGCGCACTCGCCGGCCAGCCACTGCACAACCTGTATATTGCCAGTGACAGCCAGCCAGTTCGCCTGGATGAAGTTGTTGCCTGGGTGCGCGCACAAACGCCCTGCGCCCGCCCTGTTGATGGCGCCAGAACAGGTGGCCGGGCAGGTAGTAAGCAATGCAGCAATCAACGGCTTCTGGCAACCGGCTTCCAGTTCCGTTATCCGGACTTTAAAGCCGGTTATCTGCCGATTATTGAAAACCAATATGGCAGCCAGAAAACAGAAAAGGCGACCTGATGTCAGGTCGCCTTCTTTGAACCGTCGAAACTGGCCGCTGGTGATCAGCTGAGCACCATGACCCCTTCGATTTCGATGGGGACATCTTTTGGCAGTGCCGCTACGCCAAGTGCAGCACGGGCCGGGTACGGATCCTGAAAATAGGTGGCCATAATTTCATTCACGGTCGCAAAGTTGGACAAATCTGTCATATAGATATTCAGCTTTACGATGTCTTTTAACTCACCTCCGGCCGCTTCACACACCGCTTTCAGGTTCTCAAAGACCTGGCGCGTTTTGGCTGAGAAATCTCCGGCTATCACTTCCATTGTTTCGGGTACCAATGGAATCTGGCCCGACAAATAAACCGTGTCGCCGGCTTTTACAGCCTGCGAATAGGGCCCGATTGCCTGAGGTGCCTTGTCGGTCTGGATAATGGATTTATTGGTCATGGCTTCTGGTTTCCTCTCGTCCTAAACAGCAATCGTCACCTTTGCGTGCAGCACCTGTCAACCCGCTGCCACACGGCTTTAGTAGCGTACCCGGCTGATATGGGTAACGGCCCGGATATTACGCACACGGCGCATTACCCGCGCCAGATGGTGGCGGCCGTGAACCTGCACCACCAGGCTGACAACACTGAACCTGGCATTCTGATCTTCCACGTTAATCCGCTCGATGTTGCCATCGGCCATAGACACCGCGCTGGCGACTTCCGCTATGATTCCTCGCTGGCGCTCCAGCTCAACACGAAGCTCGACCGAGAACTCATCAACAATGTCCTTGGCCCACTTAAGGTGGGTCAGGCGAGCCTGGCCGCGCTCATCGTCCGGCAGGCGTGGGCAGGTGTCCGAATGAATTACCATGCCATTACCGGAATCCATCACCCCTACAACCGGATCGCCGGGGATGGGCTTGCAACAGGTGGCAAAACGCACCAGCAGGCCCTCTGTTCCCAGTATGGTGATCGGCCCCCGGTCCTCTGGCTGCTGGCCAGGCTCAATTTCGCCTGGTTCCTCGCTGTCGGCATGACTGACCAACTGCCGCGCAACCAGGTACGCCATGCGATTGCCCAGCCCTATGTCGCTTAACAGGTCATCAAAGCTACCGATCTGATTATGGCTGACCACGGCCTGAATCTGAGCATCGGTGATCTCAGAATACTCGGTTCCAAAAGCCTTGAGCGATCGTTTAAGCAGGGTTTTGCCCAACTCAACGGACTCTGCCCGTTTTTGCCCTTTCAGAACGTGCCGGATACTGCTGCGGGCTTTACCGGTCACAACGAAATTCAGCCACGCCGGGTTGGGCCGCGCACCAGGCGCGGTAATCACTTCAACGGTCTGGCCACTCTGGAGTGGCTGGCTCAGCGAGCCCAAATTGCGGTTAATCCGGCAGGCCACCGTCGCGTTGCCGATATCGGTGTGAATGGCATAGGCAAAATCGATCGGCGTTGCGCCGCTGGGCAACTCCATAATTTTGCCCTTGGGCGTGAACACATAAATTTCATCCGGAAACAGATCTACCTTCACATGCTCGATGAATTCCAGAGAGTCATCGGCCCGCTCCCGCATTTCCATCAGGCCTTTAACCCAGCGATCTACCCTCGCCTGATTGGCGCTGGAGATGCTGCTGGGGTCACTTTTGTACATCCAGTGTGCCGCTATACCATTATTGGCGATCTGCTCCATTTCTTCGGTGCGAATCTGTATTTCGATATTCACATGCATGCCGAAGAGTGTTGTGTGCAACGACTGATAGCCATTGGCCTTGGGCATAGCAATGTAATCTTTAAACCGGCCGGGCAGTGGCTTATAGAGGCTGTGAACCGCACCCAGAATCCGGTAACAATCGTCTTCGGTGTCGGTGATAATCCGGAAGGCGTACACATCCATGATTTCATGGAAAGATTTCTGCTTGAACTTCATCTTGTTATAGATGCTGTTCAGGTGCTTTTCACGGCCCAGAATACGCCCGGGCATGCCGCGCTCTTCCATCTTCTCGTGCAACTTGCTGCGTATCTCTTCAATAATTTCCCGGTGACTGCCCCGCAGGTTATCAACCGCCTTGGAAATGTACTTTGACCGCATGGGGAAGAGGGATGAAAACCCGAGATCTTCCAGTTCGGTAAAAATGGCGTGCATACCCAGACGATTGGCAATGGGCGCGTAGATATCCAGAGTTTCCGTGGCTATTCGCTGGCGTTTTTCATAAGGCATGGGCCCCAGCGTGCGCATATTGTGCAAACGGTCTGCCAGCTTCACCAGAATGACACGGATATCTCTGGCCATTGCCAGGGTCATTTTCTGAAAATTTTCAGCCTGTGCCTCAGCGCGGGTCCGGAACTCTATCTGGGTAAGTTTGCTGACACCATCAACCAGCTCGGCCACGTCATCGCCAAACTGTTCGATCAACGCATCTTTGGGAATACCGGTGTCTTCAATAACATCGTGAAGCATGGCGGCCATCAGGCTTTGGTGATCAAGCCTTAAGCCGGCAAGTATATGAGCAACCGCAAGCGGGTGTGTGATGTAGCGGTCGCCACTTTTCCGCATCTGGCCCTCATGGGCCTGCTCTGCGTAATAGTAGGCCCGGCGCACCTGATTAATGCGATTTGTATCCAGATAGGAGCTTAGCTCTTTGGCCAAACCTTCAACCGTAGGCTCTACCGACACCGCACCTCCGTAAACTCATAAATTTCAGAGACAAAAAAACCCGAATGCGCACATCCGGGTTCTTCCCTGATCCTGACAGCCACCCTTACAGTTACACTATAAAAGCGCAGGGCCAGATTTCAATGCCTGTCTCATGCAAATACGCGGTTTAAACCGATATTTGTCACTCGTCGTCTGTTTCGTTCAGCAAATCACGGCTGACTTTGCCTTCTGCAATTTCCCGCAGGGCAATAACTGTTGGTTTATCGTTCTCTTCCGGCACCATAGGCTCTGCGCCCTTGGTGGCAAGCTGGCGAGCCCGCTTGGTAGCCAGCATCACCAACTGGAACCGGTTATCAACGTGTTCCAGACAATCTTCAACGGTAACTCGTGCCATAACTTCCCCGAAAAAAATAAAATAACTGTTTTAGCAGACCGCGTAGTTTACTGGCACTGGTTCAATTTGTATACAGCAGAAACCGCTATTTGCCCTGACCGGAGAGTTTTGACAATAACCCGCCATGCCGGGATTGCTGTGCGGTCATGCGCAACCGCTGGCTACGAACGATGGCCAGCAAATCGGCCAGTGCTGTTTCAAACTGGTCATTTACCACCAGATAATCAAACTCAACTGCATGCTGGCACTCCTCCGCTGCTTCTGCAAGCCGGCGGTCAACCACTTCCGGGGTGTCTGTACCACGGCCATTCAGGCGTTCCGCCAGAGCTTCCGCGGAGGGCGGCACAATAAAGATACTGACACACCGTGGTATAAGCCGGCGAACCTGAGCCGCGCCCTGCCAGTCAATTTCCAGTATGACGTCCTGCCCGGTGGCCAGGGTTTCTTCAACCCACAACTGCGACGTGCCGTAATAGTTGCCAAAAACCTCAGCGTGCTCCAGGAATTCAGACCGGGAGATCATGGCCTCAAACGCCTCGCGGCTCACAAAGTGATAGTTCACACCGTTCTGCTCACCCTCGCGCATAGCACGCGTGGTGTGAGAAACAGACACACCCAGATTCTGATCCGCTTCCAGCATTTCAGCCACCAGGCTGGTTTTACCTGCCCCCGATGGCGCAGAAATAACAAACAGAGTACCCGCCTCACCGGCCTGGCTCATGGCTTAACAACCCCCAAAATAAACCGGGCCGCCCTCATTGGCGGCACTGAATTCACGGAATTATACGGCCTTTAAGAAAACACCGCATCCCGCCACGCTTGCTGATGCCTCCGTCTACAACTCCCGACCGCACTGTCTCAAGCCCCTGTACTTTGCCACAAGGCCGTCTATGCCACTAAAGGATATGCATATTAGATATTAGTATTTTGTGGTTATATTCAATTGTTTTATAGTCCATCCTCCCTTGATTTTTATTATGTCCCAGGAGGATGCATGAGCCGTTTAGTCATTCAGTCTATTGAAACCGCCCCCCAGAAGTCGGCTGAGCGACTGGAAGCCGCCAAGAAAGCCAGCGGTTTCGTCCCCAATTTGCTGGGTGTGCTCGCGAACTCGCCTGAGGCCATCGAAACCTATCAGACCGTTGGCAAGATTAACGGCCGCAACAGCCTGTCCGCTGCGGAAAGAGAAGTCGTTCAGATTACCGCAGCCGTTACCAATGAGTGCGGATTCTGCGTGGCTGGCCACACCAAAATTGCCCAGAAAGCACTGAACATGGACGGCCCTCTGGTTGAAGCACTCCGCCAGGTGGACACTTTGCCAGACGAAAAGCTCAATGCGCTGGCGACCTTCACACTGCAGGTCATGTCTCAGAAAGGCCAGGTAGCAGACGACGAACTGGACGCTTTTTTTGCCGCCGGTTACACCCAGCAAAACGCGCTGGACGTGGTACTCGGCGTAAGCCTGGCAACCCTCTGCAACTACGCCAACAATCTGGCAAAAACTCCAATCAACCCTGAACTACAGCCTTTCGCGCTGGATTGAACGGAGCCTGTAATGGAAACGCAAGCAGCACCTGACACCGGTCTGGAGTCAATTCAGTCACTTGCCAAAGCAGAGCTCAAAAAGCTTGCTGGCAAAATTGACCGTGAAGGCTATTACCCGCAAGAGTTTCTGCATTCACTGGGTGAGTGCGGAGGCTTTGGTGCCCCGTCTGCGGACCTGGTTCGCCAATTCCAGTCCATTGCGGCTGTTGGTCGTTATTGTGGCTCCACGGCTTTTCTTGCCTGGTGTCAGAGTGCCTGCGCCTGGTACCTGCAGCACGCCCGGGTTGAGGCGACGCGGGAACGCTATCTTGGCCGGGTTGCCTCTGGCCGTGACCTGTCCGGAACCGGCATGTCGAACACCGTGAAGCACCTTGCCGGCATAGAGCGCATTCACCTGAAGGCCAGGCGCAATGGCGACGGCTACACCATTCAGGGCACTCTGCCCTGGGTCTCAAACATCGACCGCAACAACCTGTTGATTGTGTCTGCTGAGGTGGATACCGGTGGCTACGTTATGTTCGTGGCAGAAGGTGACAGCACCAACCTTGATCTGCGCCCCTGCCCGGAATTTTCCGGCATGGAAGGCACAGCCACCTACAGTATTCACTTCCGCGAGGTGTCTGTCGAAGCGGACCAGGTAATTGCACATCCGGATCAGTTTGAAGGCTTTATGCAGCGCATCAAGCCCGGATTCATCATTGGCCAGTGCGGTATCGGGCTGGGCGTTGTGGATGGCTGCCTGCAGCGGATTCACGAAAGCAACGCGACTCACTCAGAGGTTAATCAGTTTCTGGATGACCAGGAAGCCGATATTCGTGCCGCCAGAGATGACCTGTATAGCCGCGGGCTGAAGCTGTCTGCCCAGGCACAACAGGGCACAGCACAGGTTCTGGATGCACTGAAATTGCGGGCTGCCGTGTCTGAACTGACTCTGCGGGCGGCGAATTCTGCCGTACTGCATGCCGGCGCCCGGGGCTATCTGATGCGCGATTCGGCACAACGACAGCTTCGTGAAGCCGTGTTTGTTGGCATAGTGACACCGGCCCTCAAGCACCTGCGCAAAGAAATCCACGACATTGAAAACGCACGAGCCTGTGCGTAAACCTTGCCACGACTTACGGAGTTCGATCATGGGCGCTACAGCTACCAATGTTCTTGAGGCACACTCTGTCTCTCTGAGCTATCGCCATAAACGTGAAAGCAAACCCGTACTTCGTGATTTCTCTTTGCAGCTGAAAGCCGGTGAAGTGCTTGCGGTACTGGGGTTCAGTGGTTCCGGAAAGTCTACCCTGCTGAGGGTGCTGGCCGGGTTGCGCACACCAGACACAGGCGAAGTGTCTGTCGGCAGCAAAACCCTGAACGGCCCGCACCCCCGGATCGGCTTCATGTTTCAGGATCCCTGCCTGCTTCCCTGGTTAAGCCTGGAGGCAAACGTTGCATTCGGGCTGAGCTTCAAGCGCCAGCAGCGCATCAGCAAGCAGGAAAAGCGCGAGCGCGTACAGTCAGCTCTGAAAGAAGTAGGCCTTGAAGGCTCTGCTGACACTTATCCCGCGGCCCTGTCTGGCGGCATGGCGCAGCGCGGCGCTCTGGCAAGATGCCTGGCGCGGAAACCCGAGATTCTGCTACTCGATGAACCCTTCAGTGCACTGGATGCCGTAACCCGGAGCGAAATGCAGCAACTTTTGCTGAATGTGACTGAACACCACGGCACGTCGGCCATTCTGGTTACTCACGACATTGATGAAGCACTGCATGTTGCCGATCGCATCATACTTCTGGGCGGCCAGCCCGCCAGCGTTGCCGGCACCTGGGACCTGACCGGGCACAGCCGGGACACCAGCAGCCCCATGCTCGCCCGCACCCGTCAGGATATTGTCAACACTCTGCGCAGCGGCCGTAGTGACAGCCGGCACAGCATGCCAAGCCATCTGACGGCCGTCTCTGCATAACGCTCACTCCACAACCTATTCCGGTACTTCACTATGACTGACCCTATCTCCCACTCACGTCGGCGGATCCTTAAATTGTCCGCGCTGTTTACAGCTGCCGGAGCAGCTCCGTTGCTCAGTACACTCAACAGCGCCATGGCAGCAGAGCCTTCAGCGCCGGTTCGCGTGGGCTACCTGCCCATAACCGATGCCGCGCCACTGCTGATTGCCCACCAGAACAAGCTATGGCAAGACCAGGGGCTGGAAGTGGAAAAGCCACGCATGTTCCGCAGCTGGGCCCAGCTTGTAGAAGCCTTTCTGAGCGGCCAGGTGAACGTGGTGCACATGCTCTCGCCCATGAGCGTTTATGCTCGCTATGGCAGCAAGTCGCCCTCGAAGGTTGTTGCCTGGAACCACGTTGATGGCTCGTCACTGGCGGTGGCTGCGCACGGCGATTACAAGGAAATGAAGGATTTGGGTGGTACAACCATTGCCATTCCGTTCTGGTACTCCATCCATAACATCATCCTTCAGTACCTGTTCAAAAACGAGGGGCTTGAGCCCATTGGCGAAGGTGAGCCGACGAGCAATCAGGTAAAGCTGGTTGTTATGGCACCATCAGACATGCTTCCGGCCATGGCAACCGGCCGGGTTTCCGGCTATATCGTTGCAGAACCCTTTGTGGCCTTGAGTGAAATCCGCAACATAGGCCGGGTTCTGAGGTTTACCGGCGATGTCTGGAAGGAACACGCCTGCTGCGTGGTGCTGATGCACGAGCAGGATCTTCAGAAACGAAGCGAGTGGTCACAGAAAGTGGTCAATGGCATTGTGGAAGCTCAGGCATGGACCCGCGACAACCGCGAGGAGGCTGCTCACCTGCTCTCCAGGGGTGGACCACAGAAATACACGCCCCATACAGACAAGGCACTGGCCAAGGTACTGGCACCGGCTCCGGACGCTAACGCATTTTATGAATCCACCGGCGCTATTCACCATAAGGAATGGGAATCACACCGCATTGACTTCCAGCCTTACCCCTACCCAAGCTACACAGAGCGCATGGTAGAGCTTCTGAAAGACACCTTCATGGAAGGTAACCGTGACTTCCTCACTGCCCTGGATCCGGCCTTTGTTGCCAGAGACCTTGTGGATGACAGCTTTGTGAAAAACGCCATTCACCGGGTGGGTGGCATGAAGGTATTTGGCCAGCCTGAGTCCTTTACACGAACGGAAATTATTGATGCGTGATTCTGCTGTGGCGAACCCGGCCAGCCGAGAGTTCGCACTGCCCGAAAACAGCCTGAAAATCGGCCTGAGCCTGGCCGGCCTGGGTGTTCTGCTGGGTCTCTGGTCCCTGGGCGTACATCTGTTGCAACAGGATTTACCCCTGGCAGCCATGCTGGCACCCGGTGATGCGTTCAGCAGCCTTTACGAGCTACTGACCACCAACCAGCTGACCACCGATATCTGGGTCAGCCTGCGCCGGGTACTTATCAGCTTATTCGCCGCACTGGCTCTGGGTGTTCCGATTGGCATTCTGATAGGCGTCTCCCCGATTGCAGACAAAATGACCGGCAGCGCGTTTCAGTTTTTGCGGATGATTTCACCGCTTTCGTGGATGCCCATTGCAGTAATGGTCTTTGGCATTGGCGACGCGCCTATCTACTTCCTGCTGACCATAACCGCCATCTGGCCAATTATTATTAATACCTCTGCCGGGGTGCGCCAGCTCAACCCGCAGTGGCTGATGCTTACCCGCAGCCTCAGCGCCACACGCTGGGAAACGCTGACGCGGGTTGTTGCGCCGGGCATTCTCGGGCACGTACTTACCGGGGTTCGGGTTGCCATTGGCATTTCCTGGATTCTGCTGATTCCCTGCGAAATGCTGGGGGTAAGCTCCGGCCTGGGCTACTTTATTCTCGATACCCGCGACCGGTTAGCCTACTCGGAACTTATGGCGGTCATTGTTCTGATTGGCGCTCTCGGCTTTCTGCTGGACGCCTCTGTTCAAAAGCTGCACCGGATGTGGGTACACAGCGACGAAGACTAATCGGTACTGTTACTCAACATTCTGCACCTGCTCGCGCATCTGTTCGATCAACACCTTCAGATCAACCGCTGCGCGGGTAACGCGAGCGTCAATACTCTTGCTACTGAGCGTATTGGCCTCACGATTCAACTCCTGCATCAGGAAATCCAGCCGGCGGCCAATCGCTCCGTCGCCCTGAAGGGTTTCGGCCACTTCGCTGGCATGAGCCTCCAGACGGTCCAGCTCCTCGGCAACGTCGCACTTCTGGGCGAGCATCACCATTTCCTGAGCCACCCGCTCTGGGTCTGACTCTATCTTTGCTTTTTCAAACCGGTCATACAACGCCTGCTCCTGCGCCTTGAGGAGTTCCGGCATCAGGTTTCGCACCTCCGACACCAGGCGAGTCACGCTGGCCAGGCGCTCGTCAAACAATGGGCGCAGCCGTTCGCCCTCACGCTCGCGCACGCTGATCAGTTCACACACCGTGTCCTCAAACAAGCCGGCTGCTGCCTCTTGTGCCGGACTATAATCCTGCTCTGGCACAGACAACACGCCCGGCCAGCGCAACACATCCAGCGCACTGATATGGGCAGGATTATCCAGCATCCGGTTAATGTAGTTGGCTGCATCGTTGACTGCTTTGGCCATATCGTCACAAACCTCAAAACTACGTGACGCTTTATCAACGGATTGCAGGCGCATAGACACATCAACTTTGCCTCGCCCCAACTGCTTTCGCAGCAGCTCCCGGAACCGGTTCTCGTACTCGCGCAGTGCATCGGGCAGGCGAAACGATGGTTCCAGATAGCGATGATTAACGGTACGAATCTCACAGGTGAGCGTACCCCAGCCCCCCTGGACGTCCTTCCGGGCAAATGCTGTCATACTTCGGATCATGGTTACCGGGTCCTGTCTGATCATTGAGCCCTGAGTCTAACAGGCTCTGACCAGTCACGGCGAGCCGGTAAACGCCAGCCCGGAATTCAGGCAGGCCAACGTGATATACTCGGCGGCCTTTCGAACATCATATCGAACACGACCCGGCCGGGACCAACCCCCGGACACTCATCAGACATGTCAGGAAACACTATGCGACCTAGCGGCAGAACGCCCGAACAACCCAGAGCTATCCGCCTTACCAGGAACTATACCCGCCACGCCGAAGGCTCCGTGCTGGTAGAATTCGGAGACACCAAAGTTATCTGCACCGCGTCTGTGGAAAACAAGGTACCGCCCTTCCTGCGCGGAGAAGGCAAAGGCTGGATTACCGCCGAATACGGCATGCTGCCCCGCTCTACAGGCAGCCGAATGGGCCGTGAAGCCGCCCGCGGCAAACAAGGCGGCCGTACCGTTGAAATTCAACGCCTGATTGGCCGCTCCCTGCGCGCCGCCGTCGATATGGAAGCCCTGGGTGAGCACACCATCACCATTGACTGTGACGTTATTCAGGCCGATGGCGGCACCCGCACTGCCGCCATTACCGGCGGTTGCGTAGCCCTGGTTGACGCCCTGAACCACCTGGTGGAAACAAAACGCCTCAAAAAATCACCTCTGAAGCAGATGGTTGCAGCACTGTCTGTTGGCGTTTACAAGGGCACACCAGTGGTGGACCTGGATTACCCGGAAGACTCGGAAGCCGAGACCGACATGAACGTCATCATGACCGATCAGGGCGGCTTTATTGAAATTCAGGGAACAGCAGAAGGCGCGCCTTTCGTTAAAGACGAGTTGGACAGCATGCTGGAGCTGGCGAAACAGGGAATTGAAAAGCTATTTGAGATTCAAAAGGAAGTGCTTGAAGCATAAATAGGGCAACTCATATGCCCGGGGTGCCTGTGCAGTGTCTTTGCCCCGGACTGTGGAAGGCCATGGATGGCCTGACCCAAGCGCACATGGATGTGCCCGCAGCGTGCCTGGGGAAAAGGTACCGTACAGGCACCTTCCCCCAAAAGCTCAACTCAGCTTAAAAGCCAATCTCAATATCATAATCCATAATCACCGGCGCATGGTCAGAAAACCGGGTAGATGTGTCTATCCAGCCATCCTGAATGGTCTTGCGAATACCCGGTGTCAGCAACTGGTAATCCACCCGGATACCCGCATTCTTCCGGGCACCCTCAGCCTGCTCTGGCCACCAGGTATACTGATTACTTTGCTTATTGATATCGCGGAAGGCATCCACACAGCCCATCTCATCAAACAAACGATCCAGCCACGCACGCTCATGAGGCAGAAAGCCTGAAAAATCATGCTTGTGATAAAGCGGACTGGCATCGGTTACATGGTGAGCGGTCTGCAGATTCGCACAAAAAATAAACTGGCGGCGCTTGCGCAGCGTTTTCTGCATGTGCAGGCCAAACCCTTCGCTGAACTCATCTTTATGATCCAGCACCGTGAGGTCATCGTCGCCCGTCAGCTCTTCTTCACGGCCCAGCGCACAGGGTGCCAGCACACAGGCGACAGACACCTTGTCAAAATCGGCCTGAATAAAACGGCCTTCCCGGTCTGCCTGCTCATTGGCGAAGCCGTACATAATGGCCTTCGGAAAATGACGGGTGTAAATGCCGACACCGCCATCCTCATTCTTCTCGCCATCAATAAAATACGCCTCGTAACCATCCGGAACGAGATTGAGGTCTTCAACTTCATAGGCGCGCATGCGGTGATCCTGAACGCAGATAACGTCAGCATCCTGTTCGGCAAGCCAGACAAAAAACCCTTTATCAACAGCCTGGGCCAAGCCATTGACGCTGATTGATACTACACGCATACGTATTCCCTGATTCGGTTTCTGTGTATGATACCGTTTTTACACGTTAATTAAATATCCACACCAGCCAGAAGCCTTGCCATGCACTACTATCAGCAACAATTTATCGAGTTTGCCATTCGCCGGAACGTTCTCCGTTTTGGAGAATTTACCCTGAAATCAGGCCGTACCAGCCCGTACTTTTTTAATGCCGGGCTATTCAACACCGGAGACGACCTGTACCACCTGAGCAAAGCCTACGCTGCCGCCATACAGCGCAGCGGGCTAAATTATGACATTATATTCGGGCCTGCCTATAAGGGCATTCCGTTGGCAACCGTCACCGCTATGGCGTTGGCAGAAAGCGGTAACAGCAAACCCTTTGCATTTAACCGTAAAGAAAAGAAAGATCACGGTGAAGGTGGCAATATTGTAGGGGCACCTTTGCAAGGCAAGGTACTGATCGTAGATGATGTCATTACGGCCGGTACCGCCATTCGCGAATCCATGACACTGATTCGCGATGCCGGCGCAGAACCTGCTGGCGTACTGATTGCCCTGGACCGGCAGGAAAAAGGCAATGGTGAATTGTCTGCCATTCAGGAAGTGGAGCAGGAATTCGGTATACCCGTTGTCAGCATTATTCGCCTGGAGCTGGTTCTGGATTACCTTAAAACCAATCCGGAGTTTGCCGGCCATGCCGAAGCCGTGGCCAACTACAGGAATCGTTACGGAGTTTGATTGATGGCAAGCCGTCTGACCGCATTCAAAACAGTAGTCGCCGCCACCGCTTTTGTCGTGGCAACCGCGGCGGAAGCCGGAATGTACCGCTACACGGATCAGAACGGCCAGGTGGTCATCAGCAACACCATCCCACAGGAAGCCACAAAACGAGGCTACGATATACTCAGCGCGAATGGCCGGGTGATTGACACCATTCCCCCTGCCCCTACCAAAGAAGAAATCGCCGCTCGTGAAGCTGAAAAACAGCATCAGAAAGCCCTTGAAAACCAACAGGAAGAAGACCGCAAGCTGTTAAAGCGATACAGCCACCCAGACCAGGCCGTACGGGCCATGCACCGGAAAATTCGTGAGCTGGAAGGTCTGATTCAGCTGAAGCGCGGCAATATTTCGGTAATTTCCAGCCAGTTGGACAACGAACAGAGCCGCGCGGCCGATATGGAGCGCTCCGGGCGGGACATTCCACAAACAACACTGGATAAAATTCGCCGCCTGGAGTCGCAAATCCGGGATATTGAGCGGGAGATCCGTTCACAGATTCACGAGCTTGAAAGCCTGCGGAAAGACTTTGAGCGGGACATCGAACGGCTGGAAGAAATTACCGGGGAACCCCGTACTCTGCCACTTGAACAGCCTGACGGAGATACCGAATAAAAAAGGGGTCAGAACTAAAGTTCTGACCCCTGCGCTTTTCAGCCAGACCTCATGCCATTCAGGCAGAGGCTGTGCTTTTAGCTGAGCTCTTACGCGCAGTTGTTTTGCGAGTAGTCTGCTTTTTGGTTTCAACTGGCTTCTTCGCGCTTTGCGCCGCTTCAGACACATCTTCAGCCGCCTCAGAGACTGCATCAGCGCTTTCCGCAGCTTCTTTTTCCAGCTTGGCGACCAGGTCTGCCGCGAAGCTGCCAACCCGACTGTTCAGGCTGCGCAGTTGCTCGAACAGGTTTTCACTGTAGCCGTTGTAACGCTCGCGCAGTGACTTAACGCTGTACTCCCGCGCGCCAGATTCAAGCTTTTCAGCGTAATCGAATGGCTTGGCAGCCAGTTTCTTCTGCTGCTCTTCGGCTGCATTAATACCGTTCTCTACGATTTCCTGAAGCTGTTCCTGATAGGACTTAAGTTTACCCATATCTGTTCTCCTCGATTTCCTGAAAGTGCTTACGGCTTGCCGAGTCTATCGCCGGCAAACTCTGCCTGTAGCTCAGGTATCAAGTTACGGATAAAAATTAGAATGTTCACACTAAAAGGCTGGCCCGACCGGATACGCATTTTTACGGATAATTCACTTGAATGTCAGGCACCAGTCAGGATAATGCGATTGAAATTTTGAGGCCAGTCTCCCCGTTTTATTCAGGCTCCATACAAACCTCATAATAACAGGGGCTGCAACGTCAGCCTGTATGCGTGTGCCCATGTCCAGCTACACAATTTCGCTTTCCGCTTCACGCCGGAAGCCACAACTGCTGTTGTCTTTATCAGCCCTGTTGTTGCTTACACTCCTGACCGGTTGTCAGGAAGATGCCCGCGCCACCAAAACCAACACAGCTCGCGCTTCAGAGCTGGCTGACGGCCGGCTTAGCAAGGCAACGGGCGGCCTTCTGGAAACTTTCGGTCAGCAGACACCTGCCGACAACAGCATCACTTCTGCCAGGGATTCCCGTGTTCCTGAGCCCCCCCGGGAACTGACCTGGAATGCGCCGCTCACCAGAGAAGACGGCTCTGCCCTGGCTCTTGGCCAGATTGCCGGTTTCCGGATTTATTATCGATTGCGTTTTGAAGAAGACTACGACGTCATTTCAATTGAAGACCCGACGGCAAACCACTACTCCCTTGAGAACCTGCCTCCCGGTGCCTATGAGTTTTCGATCACAACCATTGATGACAGTGGCCTGGAGAGCCGACGCTCAGAACCAGTGACCGCCAACCTGATCTGATCAGAGGCTACCAGCGGAACAGAACCCAGCTGGGCACCAGCATGTCGGAATCGGTCTCGCGGATCCAGCCACCACCATCGGCCGGCACCAGATAGTACTCGGGGCCGACCTCGGGCACGACCTTGATTTCCCTCAGTTGCCCGTTGACCCGGTACTCGTAAAACACCTTTTTTTGTCCGGGCCTTATAACGATCTCCGGGCCACCGCTTGCCGGCTGATAATCAGAAACCACCACAGGCTCATCCGGGGTTTTTACCTGGGTCTTGTCCAGAGACTCATTATTCTGAGCCAGCGCAGTCCCGGCGAAGCATATAATGAGTGATGCGAGACAGGCGATGCTCTTCATTTTCGTGATACCCTTTCATTCATCCAGTTCCTTACAGAGTTGCACAAGCCAACCCACGCTTCAATCAGATTCCGGACCTGTTTTGACATGACTGAGCAAAAGACGCCACCCGTTGTTCTTGTGGACGGTTCATCGTACCTGTTTCGCGCCTTCCACGCCCTGCCACCCCTTACCACCAGCAAAAATCACCCCACGGGGGCCATCAAAGGCGTCATCAGCATGATTCGTCGCCTGGAGCAGGATTTCCCTGGTTCAAAAATGGTGGTGGTGTTTGATGCCAAGGGCAAAACGTTCCGGCATGATTTGTATGACGAGTACAAGGCAAACCGCCCCCCCATGCCTGAAGAGCTGGCGTGTCAGATTGACCCCATTCACCAGATAGTGGATGCCATGGGTCTGCCCCCGCTCATTGTGACCGGAGTAGAGGCCGACGATGTCATTGGCACTCTGGCCAAAGAAGCCACAGACAAAGGCATTGATGTGGTGGTCTCTACGGGGGACAAGGACATGGCTCAACTGGTGACCGACCATGTCACCCTGATCAACACCATGACCAACACCCGTATGGACCGCGAGGGCGTCTATGAAAAGTTCGGCGTAACACCTGACCAAATCATTGATTATCTTGCCCTGGTTGGCGACAAGGTCGATAACATTCCGGGCGTGAACAAGTGCGGGCCGAAAACCGCCGTTAAATGGCTTCAGAGCTATCAGAATATTGACACGCTGCTTGAGCACGCCGATGAGATCAAAGGCAAAATCGGTGAATACCTCAGAGAAGCAAAAGACAGCCTCCCCCTCAGCCGGGAGCTGGCCACCATCAGGACGGATGTAGAGCTTTCCGTCGGGCTGGAAGATCTGCAGGTGCGCCAGCAGGACAACAGCAAACTTCTGGCGCTGTTTAAGGAGTACGAGTTCCGCAGCTGGGTTGCTGAACTTGAAGACAGCAGCACCTCCCCGGACCAGGAGCAGGAGTCCACCGGGCCTGCGGATGACAGCACCGCCCAGGCAGACACGCCACCCTCCGAAAAACACTACAGCATTATCACAGAACAGAAAGATCTGGATGCCTGGTTAACGCGCCTGAAGCAATCCAGCCTGTTTGCCTTTGACACCGAAACCACCAGCCTGAGCTATATGGATGCTGAGATTGTGGGTGTGTCGTTCGCTGTGACACCGGGTGAAGCAGCTTACGTTCCCGTGGGGCACGACTACATGGGCGCGCCGGAGCAACTGGACAGAGATTCTGTACTGGCTCAGCTAAAGCCGTTACTGGAAGACCCGAAGCAGGCCAAGGTGGGCCAGAACCTGAAGTACGATAAAAACGTACTGGCCAATCATGGTATCCATCTGGAAGGCATTGCCGAGGACACCATGCTGGAGTCTTATGTGCTTAATTCAGTGGCCGGCCGCCACAATATGGATGCTCTGGCGATGCTGTACCTGGGTGAGCAAACGACCACCTTTGAAGCCATCGCCGGCAAAGGAGCGAGGCAGCTCTCGTTCAATCAGATAGAGCTGGAACAGGCCGGGCCTTACGCAGCAGAAGATGCCGATATAACCCTGCGCCTGCACCAGACGCTGCGCCCCAGGCTGGAAAGCACAGGCAAACTGGCATCCGTTTACCAGGACATCGACTTACCCCTGGTGCCGGTGCTCTCCCGCATGGAACAACGTGGCACGCTGATTAACGCCACCACTTTGAAGCGACACAGTCAGGAACTGGCAGAAAGGTTGGCCGAACTGGAACAGGAAGCTCACGATGTGGCCGGCGAGAGCTTCAATCTGGGCTCACCCAAGCAACTGCAGGCTATCTTCTACGAGAAGATGGGCCTGCCGGTCATCAAAAAGACGCCCAAGGGCGCACCGTCTACAGCAGAACCTGTGTTACAGGAACTGGCCCACGAGCATGAGTTGCCGCGGCTGATTCTGGAACATCGCAGCCTGAGCAAACTGAAATCCACCTACACAGACACCCTGCCGGCACTGATTCACTACCGTACCGGGCGGGTGCATACGTCTTACCACCAGGCGGTGACAGCAACCGGCCGGTTATCCTCGTCGGAGCCAAACCTCCAGAACATCCCTATTCGCAGTGAACAGGGCCGCAGAATTCGCCAGGCCTTCATAGCGCCGAACGGCTACAAACTGATGGCTGCGGATTACTCGCAGATTGAGCTTCGCATTATGGCGCACCTCTCTGGCGACAAAGGATTACTGACAGCGTTCGCACAGGGCGAGGACATTCATAAATCTACAGCGGCAGAGGTGTTCGGGGTGCCACTGAGCGAGGTTTCCAGTGACCAGCGCCGCAGCGCCAAAGCCATTAACTTTGGCCTGATCTACGGTATGTCGGCCTTTGGCCTGGCACGACAGCTTGATGTAGAGCGCCGGGTAGCCCAGAACTACATTGACCGCTACTTTGAACGCTACCCAGGTGTTCTGACGTATATGGACAACATTCGCAAGCAGGCCCACGAAGACGGCTTTGTTGAAACCCTGTTCGGCCGCCGCCTATATCTGCCAGAGATCAACGCCCGGAATAAACAGGTACAGCAGGCTGCGGAGCGCACCGCGATCAACGCCCCTATGCAGGGCACAGCGGCTGACATTATCAAGCGGGCCATGCTTGATGTAGAGAACTGGCTGCAGAATGAACATGCCGATGAAGCACAAATGACCATGCAGGTTCACGATGAACTGATACTGGAAGTAAAAGAATCTGCCCTGGAGAGGGTTCAGGAAGGGCTTGTGAAACGGATGTCCGCCGCTGCGGAACTGGATGTACCCCTGCTGGTAGAGGCCGGCGTGGGGGACAACTGGGACGAGGCGCACTGAGCTGCACTCAATAAAAACGCCCGGCTGAGATTCCTCACCGGGCGTTTTATTATTACCTGTCAGACAAACCTTTTGCTTAGAAGGCTTTGCTGACCTGTACGGAAGCACTCCAGGCAGTCAGGTCATAGGTTCCATCATAGCTGGCCGCGGAGGATGGCGTAGTCGGATCCTGATGTGAATACTCGCGATCACTAACCTTGGCGTCGTCTGCAAAAATCAAGGTGCCTACGGCTGCATCTACTTTCCACCCACTCTGAGCATCCTTCCATTGAGTACCCAGGGTCAGCCAGTGACGGTCTTCTGATGGAATACGTGCAGTGACATACTGGTCCACCGGAGATTCATCCCAGGCATAACCTGCTTTGAATGCCCAGGCAGGAGTGGCCTGCCAAATCGTACCCACGTTAAACTGCCAGGTGTTTTTCCATTTTTCAGTGATGTGGGTAATCGGGTTGTCATCTCCGGTACGGCCAACCGCAGAAGAAACAGCACCGCTATCTCCCTCTGCACTGAACACATCAAGCTCATCGAAGCGACTCCAGCGAGAGTAAGTGGCTCCGGCAAGCAAGGTGACAGAATCTGTCAGCTTATGGCGAGCACCAAGGGTAATACTCTCGGGAATAGCTAAAGGTACACGCACATCCTCTGTCAGCGTCGTCGGTGTCACACCACCGGAACCGTCTGGAACCGGGAAGCCACTGATTTCAATATCACCTTCCAGATTAAATTCGGTGCCGGTCTGTGCCGTCAAACCAAACTGGGTTCTGTCTGAAAGCTCGTACAGAAAGCCCACCCGGAAATTTACTGCAATATCATCGCCATTGATATCAGCGTATGGCGTCCCATAAGCTTGCTCATAGCCATCCGCACTCGCACTTGCCCCAGCTCTATAAGCCGCAAGCACCGGCGCAGGAGCTGTTGCAGGATTAATTCCATCCCGCATCAGGGCAGCCTGGTAAAATGCTCCGCGAATATCCTGGAATTTAGACAGACGGCCTTCGGCGTACATAATGTTTACGCCCAGCCCCATCGACAGCCCGTTGCCGTTATTCACCGCAATAGAGGGAGAAAACGAGATCGCAGTCAGTTCGGTTTTATCAGCGAAGAAGCGGCCTTTGAAATCATCGTCATAATCCGCAGCCAGCCCATAGGGTGCGTGGATACCAAAGCCAATATCAACTGAATCACTGACCTCATGGGTCACGTACAGGTTTGGCAGAACAGCCGGATCGGCTATGTCACCGCCATTACTACCGTCCACATTACCGCCAAGCTGATCTGTGGCCGACATGCTTCCTTTCTTCGCCTCAGCATCAATATCCAAAACCGCCGCACCAAAAGAAATATTGGTGCCTTTCAACTGACTCATACCCGCCGGGTTAAAAAACACCGTGGTGGCGTTTTCCGGGTTTGCGGCAGCACCGGCGTTAGCCACACCCATGGCGCTGGCACTTTGTTCATTCAGGGAAAAACCGCCAGCAAGAGCGCTGGCAGGAGCAACGATAGCAGCCAGCGCCGTCAGGCGAATGGCTTGGGTAAGCGGTGATGGCTTCATAACAAACATAACTCCGTTGTAATTTCCGCGGAGTATACTCAGCCCAGGCCAATGGCCTCAAATGCCAAAACTACTGTTTCATAGTGCTAACAATTTACAACTTTGGTCTAATCATCCTGAATGGACAGCTTGTCGACGGTAGACGACAACTGGTCGGCACCCTGTGCATCGGCCCCAAGCTTTATCATCAGGCGCAGGTCGTTAGCCGAATCGGCGTGAGCCAGAGCATCTTCGTAAGTAATCGAGCCTTCCGCATACAGTTGATAGAGCGCCTGGTCGAAGGTTTGCATGCCAGATTCGTTGGACTTGGCCATCAGCTCCTTCAGCTTGTGAACCTCCCCCTTCCGGATCAGGTCGGCAACCAGAGGCGTGTTGATCAGAACCTCAATAACAGCCTTCCGGCCTTTGCCGTCCGGCGTCGGCACCAGTTGCTGGGCAACAATCGCCTTCAGGTTGAGCGATAAGTCCATCCAGATCTGGTTATGCTGCTCTGGCGGGAAAAACTGAATAATCCGGTCCAGTGCCTGGTTGGCGTTGTTGGCGTGCAGGGTCGCCAGGCACAGGTGGCCGGTTTCCGCAAACTGCACGGAATACTCCATGGTCTGCCGGGTACGCACCTCACCAATCAGGATAACGTCCGGAGCCTGGCGCAGGGTGTTCTTCAACGCCACTTCAAAGCTCTCGGTATCTATGCCCACTTCGCGCTGGGTAACAATACAGCCCTGGTGCTGGTGAACAAATTCGATAGGGTCTTCAATGGAAATAATATGGCCACGGCTGTTGCGGTTGCGGTGGCCGAGCATGGCGGCCAGAGAGGTAGACTTACCTGTACCCGTGGCACCCACAAACATGATCAGGCCGCGCTTGGTCATGGCGAGATCTTTGATGACATCGGGCAGCGCCAGATCGTCAATCTGCGGGATCTTTACTTCAATACGGCGCAGTACCATGCCACACAGATTACGCTGAAAAAAGGCGCTCACACGGAAGCGGCCAATGCCCCGGGCGCTGATGGCAAAGTTGCACTCGTGGGTTTCTTCAAACTCAGCCCGCTGCTTGTCATTCATCGCGCCATAAACAAACTCCCTTGTTTGCTCCGGCGTCAGCGCGTTTTTAGTGACGGGCAGCACCTTCCCGTTCACCTTCATGCTCGGTGGCACACCAGCCGTGATGAACAGGTCAGAACCACCTTTTTCAACCATGAGGCGAAGCAGCTTTTCGAATTCCATTTTTCTTACCTATTTCTCAACATTGGGGGCAGGGAAACCGGGGGGACATCGTCCGGGACACGCTGTGAATACATCCCTGTACGCTTGACAAAAACATCCATGTTTTTGACAGTCCCGGACGATGTCCCCCCGGTTTCCCCCATCAACAATCTCAGGCCTTCCGATCAGAAATTATCCGGCATTTTCGCCTTGGCGCGGGCCGCATCCCTGGAAATAAGCCCTTTCTGTAACAGGCGCTCAAGACACTGATCCAG
>CAYUTG010000020.1:21713-26202 GCA_964447555.1 uncultured Marinobacter sp. | reverse complement strand
AGCTTCCACTGTTACAACCACTCAAAAGTGCCACGCTGATCACAGGTAACCAGATCAGCCCCCGCGTATACACATGATTTTTTGTTCTCATCTTGTTTCTCCAGTCTGAGATTACACCGATAGCGATTGCCCGTGCCCCCACTGTTCTGGTGCTGTGGTTCGCAAGTTAATACTCCAGGCATCCGACTGGATTGGATGCCGCCTTCGGCAAAAGGTTACTTTTCAATTTATGTAACCTTTTTCTGGCAACTGAATCTATACGGCTGAACACCAAAAAATGAACGTAAATCAGCACTGGAGAATAATCATGTTAAAAGCTCTATCCATTACCGCCTGCATGTTGGCGGCCTCTGTTGCCTTCGCTCACGATGAAAGCAAGCTGGACCAGATGCCTCCCGAAGGGCCCTATGTACAAGTCAGTGATGTACTGCCACTGCCTGCATTTTTGCCAGGACTGGGTACATTGTTTGTCGACCCGGATACCCTGCCTGCGGGCCCGTTCCTTGGCTACGATCACGATGGCAAACTCTCGGCCACTATCTACATGACGCCACTTGAGGAACTGAAAAACGGCGTAGCCTACGATGATCTGGCGGTCGGGAAACATAACGTCACATCAGTAGATATCTACTACAACGCGGGACACCCGGGCGTTGATAAGCCACACGCTCACGTTGTGCTGTTTCACGATAAAGGTGCGCAGGAGCGATTGGCAAAATGAGCATGACACGGCGGGATCTGTTAATAGCGGCGGGTGGTGCCCTGTTAGCAGTGAATATGCCGGTACTCGCCTCCGGTCAGCCTTCAGTGCTGATCGGAATGCGGGGCACTGCGAGAGGCGAACGGGTCTGGTTTGACCCGTTCGGAGTAGCCATTAAACCCGGAGACACGGTGAAGTTTGTCAATGAAGATGCCGGCAACTCCCACACGGCAACATCCTACCACCCGGATATGTTCGACCGTGTGCGCCGTATTCCTGAAAAGGCCCGGCCATTCGACAGTGGCTATCTACTACCTGGTGACAGTTTTGAAGTAACCTTAACGGTACCGGGTGTGTATGATTTCTACTGCCTCCCCCACGAGCGTGCAGGCATGGTCGGGCGCATTCTGGTCGGCAAGCCAGGCGACAAGGGCTGGGACGATTCGGCCGTCCGGGCAAGCGGAGTTCCAGCCAACGTGGAAGCAGTATTTCCCTTAGTGGATGACATACTCACAAAAGGCCGCATCAGAGCGCCGGGGGGCACATGAAGCAAGCAAAGATAGACCTGGATATCAAAAGTGTGGACGCAGACATGCCCGAATCTGAATTAGTGGCTCTGGCGCGGGATGGCCAGGAGGTCGCGGTAAGAGAAATCATTCGCCGCATGAACCCGAGGCTGTTCAGAATAGCCCGTGGCATTGTGGATAGCGACGCGATCGCAGAAGAGGTGGTTCAGGAGGCATACCTGATTGCGTTCACACGAATTGCAGAATTCCGGGGTGAGGCGAAATTTTCCACCTGGATTACCCGCATTACCCTGAACGCGGCAAAAATGCGCTTACGGAAAATCCGGCCAACTCAGGAGTACGACTCTATTAATGAGCCACTGAGCCTTGGGGACTCGGTGGTTGCGTTTCCTGGCACCAAATCACCAAACCCTGAAAGTGAACAGGGGCAGGCGCAGTTTCGCATCATGGTTGAATCGGCAGTAACGCAGTTACCGGCCAGGTTACGGGTTGCCTTTGTGTTGCGTGAAGCCGAAGGCATGTCGGTTGCAGCTATTGCGGAAGATCTTGGCATCAGCGTCATCACGGTGAAAACACGGCTGTTTCGGGCACGCCGTCAGCTTCGCGCAGACCTGGAAGACAAAATTAAAGGAGGGTTTGACACTATCTTCCCGTTCGATGGTCTGCGCTGTGCCAACATGGCCAACTCAGTGGTTGAAATACTGAACACCGTAATAGGCACAGCCCCCTCTCATTAATGCCTGAAGCCCCATACCCGGGGCTTCAGGCATTAATGAACGGGCTTTATCTAACTCTACTCGGGCTTGTAAAAGCGTTGGATACTGGAGAAATCCAACCCTCCGTTCCCCTGCCCGGCGTGCAGTTCAAACAGGTTGCGGGCCAGAGATCCCATGGGGATGGGCGCATGATGTTTCACCGCATTATCAAAAGCCAGCCCCAGGTCCTTGTTCATCAGGTTCACCAGGAACCCGCCTTCGTAGTTTCGGGAGGCTGGCACACCCTCCATAACCCCCGGCCAGGGGTTGTAGACATTCAGTGCCCAGTTGCCGCCGGAACTCTGTTTCATGATCTCAGACAGCACGGCAGGATCCAGGCCATTTTTAACACCCAGAGCCAGGGCTTCGCTGGTGCCAGACATCAGAATTGCCAGCAGCATGTTGTTACAGACTTTAGCCACCTGACCAGAGCCTGAAGGCCCCGCGTGGAAGATATTCTTGCCCATGTCTTCAAGAATCGACTTCGCCTTGTTAAAGGTGTCGTCTGTGCCGCCGCAAATAAACGTTAACGTGCCCGCTTTGGCGCCACCAACGCCCCCGGAAACTGGCGCATCCAGGAATGGAATGTTCCTGGCCGTTGCCACGTCGGCAACCGCACGGGCCGTTTCAGATGCAATGGTGGAAGAGTCAATCACAAGCGTACCTTCGGGCAGGCTCGCCAACAGGCCGTCCTCACCAAGGTAAACCGTTTCCACATGCTGACCCGCTGGCAGCATGGTCATTACACACTCTGCGCCTTTCGCTGCCTCATGGGCAGTTTCAGCCGTTTGAGCCCCCTCGGAAACCAGCGTTTGCACCGCCTCTTTCGAGAGGTCAAACACAGTAACCTTGTGCCCGGCTTTCAGGAGGTTGCTGGCCATCGGGCCACCCATGTTACCAAGGCCGATAAACGTAATTGTTGCCATAGTTCTGTCCCCTTATTGTTGTACTCAATCGGGCAGGCCAGTCAGGGCCTGAAGAAATCGTCAATCCAGGTGTTGTCTATCTCAGCCAGTGAGGCGTACCGCCAGCGTGGCTGTTTGTCTTTATCAATCAACAGTGCACGAATACCTTCAGCAAATTCGCCTTTTTCAAGGCACTTCTGCGATAGCACCAACTCTTTATCCAGCACTTCCTTCAGGCTGTCGTGCCGGCTGTTGTGAAGGTGCCGCCAGAATACCGCCAGCGACGTTGGTGAAGCAGTTGCCAGCGTTCTGGCAGCTTTAGCCACCCACCCCTCACTGCCGGCCACATCATTCAACTGGCCTACCACCTCTTCCAGAGAATCGGCATCGGTCAGGCGGTTAATGTCATCAAAGCTGCTACGTACCGGCGATTCCGGTAGCGCCTGCTGGCTCTTCTGCTCAAAATGCCGCAACACGCCGGATACAACAGCCGGGGCATGCGCACCCTGCCAGTGCTGCTGTCTGAGGCTCTCAATAACCTCGGTTTTGAATCCGTGGCTTACGAACCGGTCGGCAAGGCCAGTGAACACGGCGTCCGCACCGTTCAGGCGCGCCCCGGTCAACCCGGCAAACAAACCACTCCGGCCAGGCATTTTGTTGAGAAACCAGCCCGCTGCCACATCCGGGTACAGGCCAATAGACACTTCCGGCATGGCCAGTTTTGAGCCTTCGGTCACCACACGGTGAGACGCACCCTGCAAAATACCCATGCCACCGCCCATTACAATACCGTGGCCCCAGCAAACCACCGGTTTCGGAAAGGTGTGAATGAGGTAATCCAGTTCATACTCTTCAACAAAGAACGCTTTGCCTTCGGCACTGCCACGGGGCTCGGTCATGCTCCGGTACAGCGCGACTATGTCGCCGCCGGCGCAAAAGGCGGTGTCGCCTTCTGCTTCCAGCCACACCATCTGAACCCGCTCATTATCTGCCCAGTTGCGCAATTGCCCGACCAACAGGCGAATCATTTCCAGCGACAGTGAGTTCAGGGCTTTGGGTGTATTCAGCCTTGCAACGGCGATAATCGCCTCGTCACCGGTCGCCCATTCTTCAAAAACCACGGGTTGATCACTCATAACCATTCCTTCAATCATTTACTGCCGCGTTTCAGCGGTTTTTCCATTCCGGTTTGCGCTTGTCCAGGAAGGCATTGACACCCTCTTTCTGGTCTTCCGTGGAGAACAGCTCGACAAACAACTCCCGCTCCATGCGCCAGCTGTCAGAATGGCTGCGACCATCACGGGCGCTCATAATCAGTGTTTTACAGCGGGCGGCCGATGACGGGCTTTGTTTGCATGCCATATCAGCCAGTTCCAGTGCTTTTTCAAGCCCTTTCCCGGACGGCACCACTTCTTCCACCAGCCCGATCTCAAGTGCTTTGTCCGCTTTCACTCGCTCGCCACACAGAATCATGCGCTTGGCCCAGCCCTCACCGACCAGCCACGGCAGGTTCTGAGTTCCACCGGCACAGGGCAACAGGCCAACACCCGCTTCCGGCAGCGCCATCTGCGCATGCTCTTCGGCAATACGGATATCACACGC
>CAYUTG010000020.1:0-21703 GCA_964447555.1 uncultured Marinobacter sp. | reverse complement strand
CGGCTGGGCGAACATCGCGTTGTCGGAGCAATGGCGGATATCACAGGCCAGCGCACACTCCAGGCCACCACCCATGGCATAGCCGTTCACAGCGGCAATGGATACGCCCCGGAACCGGCTCAGGGTGGCGAAAGCATCACCGAACAGCTGGGCCATTTCGTTGGCTCTGGCTTTATCGCCATCCGCAAAGGTTTTCAGGTCTGCACCGGCAGAAAAGAACTTCTCGCCCTGCCCGGTCACCACCAGAGAAAAAATGTTTCTGTCAGCATTCAGGTCCAGAATAATCTCTTTCAATGCCGCCAAAGAATCCGCTGTCCAGGTATTGGCCGGTGGATTGTTGATCGTCAGTACGGCTATGTGTTCACGCTTCTCAAGCTGAATCAGGTCACTCATTCCAAAATCTCCCGTTTTCCCTGTTTGTTATTATCAATCAGTTCAAAACCGTTATTGAATGGCCTCAATCACGCCATCGGTTAACAGCCGGCGGGCGGCAATCAGCCGCATAATTTCATTGGTGCCTTCCAGAATCTGATGCACACGCAAATCCCGAAGGTAGCGTTCCAGCGGGTACTCACGGATGTACCCATAGCCCCCGTGTAGCTGCAACGCCTCGTTTACCACCTCGAAACAGGCGTCGGTGGCAAACCGTTTGGCCATGGCGCAATGCAGCGTGGCTTCAGGGTCAGCCTGATCAAGCCGGAACGCACCCAGCCGAACCATCTGGCGGGCGGCCACAAGGTTGGTGGCCATATCCGCCAGCTTGAATTGAAGGGCCTGAAAGGCTGCCAGCGGCTTACCAAACTGCGCCCGCTCCTGCATGTAGTTTCTGGCCCGCAACAGCGCAGCCTGCGCCCCGCCCAGGGAACAGGTGGCGATATTGAGGCGGCCACCATCAAGCCCTTTCATGGCGATGGCAAACCCTTCACCTTCTCCCCCGACACGGTTGATAGCGGGAATGCGTACGTTTTCCAGGTTCACCATGCGGGTAGGCTGGCTGTGCCAACCCATTTTCTCTTCGTTCTTGCCGTAGGAAATGCCCTCGGCATCGGCCGGAATCACAAAGGTCGAAATACCCTTGGAGCCACTGTCTGCGGCACCGGTTCTGGCCATCAATACCAGTATGTCGGTACTGCCGGCGCCGGAAATAAATACCTTGCTGCCATTGATTACATAGCTGTCGCCATCACGAACCGCTTTGGTGCGCAGGCTCGCGGCATCGGAACCCGCGCCTGGCTCTGTCAGGCAGTAAGAGGCCAGCCACTCACCACTGGCCAGCTTTGGAACAATCTGCTGGCGCAGCTCGTCCGAAGCAAAATTGGCGACCATCCAGGTCGCCATATTATGAATCGTGATAAACGCCGCGGTGGATGGACAGGCAGCGGCCAGTTCCTCAACAATAACCGAGGTATCCAGCCGCGACAGCGCCATTCCACCCAGTGATTCTGGCGTGTAAAGCCCCATGAAGCCCATCTCGCCGGCCTGCTTCATAACGTCCACCGGGAAGGTATGATCTACATCCCACTGGGCGGCATAGGGCGCCATCGCCTTCTCGGCGAACGCCCGCGCGGCCTCACGAAATGCCAGTTGGTCTTCAGTCAGATTAAAATCCATTACATCACTCCGGAATCACCAGGCGCTTTACGGCTTTTTAGCGTAAGTGGATAGAGAAGTTCGCTTCGGCAGTCACATCACTGGAGAACCAGCGCGATGTAACCGTTTTAGTTTCAGTATAGAAACGCACTGCCTGCTTGCCATAGGCATGCTGATCACCGTAGAACGACCCTTTCCAGCCGGTGAACGAGAAGAATGGCAGAGGTACCGGAACCGGAATGTTCACACCCACATTGCCTACTTCAATTTCATGCTGGAAGCGGCGGGCAGCGCCACCGGAATTGGTAAAGATAGACGTACCGTTTCCATAGGGGCTGTTGTTGATCAGTTCGATGGCGTCTCCCAGGGAATCTACGTTCATGCACGAAAGCACCGGGCCGAACACTTCTTCGTTGTAGATGTCCATGTCAGTGGTGACATCAGAGAACAGGGTCGGGCCAACCCAGTTACCATCGGGCAAACCTTCAACGGTACATCCACGGCCATCCAGCAGCAGGGTCGCACCCTGGGCTTCACCCGTGGCGATCAGCGCTTCAACACGCTCTTTCGCTTTCACATTGATGATTGGCCCGTAGCTGGCGTTTTTGTCGTTCCAGGCACCCGGGCGAACTTTCGCGAGGGCTTCTTTCAGTTCGGGAATCAGTTGTTGTGCTTCGCCCACAAATACGGCAACCGAAATAGCCATGCAGCGCTGACCCGCTGCGCCAACAGATGACCCGACCAGTGCATTGAGCACCTGCTCTTTATCGGCATCCGGCATGATCACCATGTGGTTTTTGGCGCCGGCAAAGCTCTGAACACGCTTCATGTGTCTGGTGCCGGTTTCGTAAATGTACTGACCTACGGAAACCGAGCCAACGAAAGACACCGCCTTAACTGCAGTGTCGGTCAACAGAACATCAACCTGCTCTTTACCGCCGTGAACCACCTGCAGAATACCTTTGGGGGCGCCCGCCTCTTCAAACAGCTCCGCAAGCCGCATGGGGGTCAGCGGGTCTTGTTCAGAAGGTTTAAGGATAAACGCGTTACCGCACACGATGGCCATCGGGAACATCCACAGCGGAATCATGGCCGGGAAATTGAATGGTGTAATACCGGTGCACACGCCTAACGGCTGAATCCAGGAATGCGTATCTACAGAACGGGCTACGTTTTCAACCGTCTCGCCCATCATCATCGATGGCGCATTGACCGCATGCTCAACCACCTCGATACCACGCCAGACATCGCCTTTGGCATCTTCGAAGGTTTTACCGGTTTCCTGTGACAGAATTTCGGCAATCTCATCGTGATGCTCTTTCAGCAGTGCCTGATAACTCAGCATAACTCGCGCACGCTCTGAAACCGGCACTTCCTTCCAGGTTTTAAAAGCCTCACCAGCGGATTTGATGGCCAGGTCCATTTCCGCCGGCGTGGTACAGGGCGCCTTAGCAATCACTTCGTTAGTCGCAGGGTTAGTGACTTCAATCCATTCACTGGCCTGGCTCTGAACAAATTCACCGTCGAGATAGAGAGGTACGTTTTTCATAGCAATGTCCCTGTTTGTTGTTGTGCGGGGAGCAGGCCAGTGCCAAATAAGCTCTGGCCACGTCTGGAAAAAGACTAGCATGCAATCAGGCGGGTTGTGATTGACTAAATTTCGTCCATGATGGACTATATTTCGATAGCCATTCATATTCTGACAGCCGATATGACACAAACCTCACAGTGGCCGGTGCCGCAGGACAGCGTTCGGTATGTGGTACCTGCGCCGATTATCGGGTTGCTTGAGACCCACCCCCTCACCCGCGATCTCTACCCACTGGCGTTCGGCCATTACCGCCGGGCGGCAGGGCACCACATGCACCGCATGCATCACAGTGATCACTTGCTGATTTACTGCACAGAGGGCAAGGCTTTTCTGAACATTCAGAACGAACCCTACACGGTGGAAGCCGGTAACCTGCTGTTGTTGCCAGCCGGCGCTGACCACCGCTATACCGCTGACCCGGACGACCCATGGACAATCCACTGGGTTCATTACACCGGGCCACTTGCAGAAACGTTTAATACCTACATGGGATTCAACAGCACCACGCGAATCCGGCACCTGGGCCGCCAGCCCCGCATGCTGGTGGATTTTAACGGCCTGCTGTCAGTACGTCAGACCGGCTTCCGGGCCCGGGGCCTGATTCATGCTGCGAGCCGATTGCGCCAGTTACTCGCAGCCGTACCCATCAATGCCAATGAAACCAACCGGGAGCAGACAAACGGCCTGGAGACGATCCACAGCTACATGCGCGAGCGTTTGAGTGAGCGTATTACTCTGGAGCAACTCGCAGACATTGCCGGCCTCTCACCAGCACATTTCGCGACCCGTTACCGGGAGCAGACCGGCACCTCGCCCATTCAGCACTTTCTTCATCTGAAGGTAGAGCAGGCCTGCCAGTATCTGGACACAACCAGCCTCAGCTTTGCCGATATCAGCCGGCAACTCGGTTACGACGATGCTTACTACTTCTCCCGGCTGTTCAAGAAAGTCATGGGGCAGTCACCCAGCGATTACCGGCACACCCCCAGGCATTGACATACGCGTTTCAGGCCAGACTTATCCATAGCGGCGTATACCGCTTTTGTTGCCTGCCTGAAAACGATACTCTTATCCCGGTCCACCACTGAAAAGAGCAGGTCAATGGCAGCATATACGGTTGAAATAAAAGAAACTTTCGATGTTCCCCGCAACAAGGTGTTCGCATTATTTGCCGACCATCAAAGCTTCGGAAAAATACTGGGCGCCCCGGTTAAACGCATTAAAGACAGCTTGCAGGCCGACCCCAACGGCATAGGGTCTATCCGGAAAATTGGCATCGGGCCCATCGGGCTGAAGGAATCCATCATTAACTTTGAGCCGGACTCACTGATTGAATACACCCTGATCAGTGCCAGCCCCATCCGTAATCATTTTGGCCGCATTCGCTTTTCTGAGGCGCAGGGTGGCCAGACCTGCGTGCATTACACCATTACCTTCAACGACATCATTCCATTTTCCGGAAAGGTTGTAGCCACCACGCTGGAGCAGGCTATTCGCCGGGGGATCAGGCGGATTCCGAGACTGGCCTGATGCTCTGGGCCAATTAGCCCTGTCCCAACCGGCCATTGTTCAGTAAAATCCGGCCTTTCTAAAACACAAGAGGCAGCGCAAATGGGCAGAGCCTACCAGAATCGAAAAGAGTCCATGGCCAAAACGGCCCAGGCGAAAACCAAGGTCTACAGTAAATACGGCCGCGAAATCTACATGTGTGCAAAATCCGGAGGCACCGACCCGGACGGCAACTTGTCTCTGCGGGGGCTTATTGACCGCGCCAAGAAGGATCAGGTACCCACGCACGTTATCGACAAGGCCATTGAGAAAGCTAAGGGCGGAGCCGGGGAAGACTATTCACCCGCACGCTATGAGGGCTACGGGCCAGGCAACTGCATGGTGATTGTTGACTGTCTTACCGACAACCCGAACCGCACCTTTGGCGACGTGCGCCTGGCGTTCACCAAAACTAAGTGCAAAATTGGTACCCCCGGCGCGGTTGCTCATATGTTCGACCACAGCGCCATTTTTGTTTTCAGGCACGACGATGAAGAAGCCGTACTTGAAGCACTTGTGGAAGCCGATGTAGACGTATCTGACATTGAAAGCGAAGAGGGAACAATCACCGTATTTACCCCTCATACTGAATACGCGAAGGCCCGGCAGGCACTGACTGACACCTTCGAAGGCATTGATTTTGATGTGGATGAAATCCAGTTTTTGCCGAAAACCCATACCCCGGTTGAAGGCGACGATATACCCATGTTCGAAAAATTTCTGGATATGCTGAACGAACTTGATGACGTTCAGAACATTTTCCACAACGCGGAACTGCCCGAGCAGACAGACTAACGGGCAAGCCTGATAACGGAGCCCTGATATGAGCGAACCTGCTGCCGCAAACACCCCCGCACGGGTTGTCATTCTCAAAACCGGGTCCACCTACCCGGACATTCGTGCTCGTTTTGGTGATTTTGACGCCTGGTTCGTTCGCGGTTTATCAGCCGACCTGGCGCTTACCGTGGTCGACGTTGAGCAAGGCGAATCTGCAGGGAATCCGCAAGACTGGGATGGCATTGTAGTGACTGGCTCACCGGCCATGGTCAGCGACCGTGAGCCCTGGAGTGAAGAAGCGGCCCGCTGGCTTGCCGATGCGGTAGACAAACAGGTGCCGGTACTGGGTGTCTGTTATGGCCATCAGCTACTGGCGCATGCCATGGGTGGGAACGTGGGTTATCATCCGGGCGGGCGGGAAACCGGCACGCGAATGATTGAACTGTTGCCAGCCGCCAGCTCCGATGCACTGTTCGGGCACCTGCCAAAACGCTTCAAGGCGCAACTGACCCATAAGCAGTCTGTGCTTGGCCTGCCGGCCGGCGCTGTACAGCTGGGCTATAACGATTTTGAGCCCAACCAGGCATTTCGTATTGGGGACTGCGCCTGGGGTGTTCAGTTCCACCCTGAGTTTTCAGAGTCCATCATGAAAGCCTATCTGGCTGTGCAATCGCCTGATCTGGCAGCCGAGCAGCTGAACCCGGATGAGCTAATTGCGAGCGTTAAACCCGCACCAGAGGCGTCCGGCATTCTTGCCCGTTTCTCGGAACTGGTGCTTCAGCGAATTAACTAGTCTCAGTCCAGAATGTACGCGGTTTTTTCCAGTGCATTTTCCTCTTCATCAACAAAGCGGAATTCGTTCCAGCCCACCCGTACCAGATCATTACTGTTCAGACGCTGGCGGGCATCGATGCGAATATCATTGACGAAAGTTCCGTTGGTGCTGTTGTTATCGGTAATGTAGTAATCAACGGTGCCTTCAAGGTACGCATTGGGTACGGCGTCGATCGTGGCGTGCTGGCCACTGACTGAGATTTCATCAATACGAAGGTCGTTCTCCGCACCCCGCCCGATCAGGGTTTTTGGTTGTCGAAGTTCAAACGTGTTGGCCACCACGCTATCGACCAGTTGTGAAAGTGATGCCATGTTCATTTCCTCCGCTAATTCAGTCTCAGTAAAACCGCAGATACATTGTCCGATGCATGGTTAGCCAGTGCTGTGTCTATCAGCACCTCAACCGCACGCCCGGCGTTACTATTCGTTTTCAGTACGCTCTCAAGAACAGGATCTGTGACGGCGTCAGTCAAGCCATCGGAACACAGGAGCAACTGGTCACCGGGCTGAAGCAGTTCCTTGCGATAACTGACATCTACCCGTACCAAAGCGCCAACGGCGCGGGTAAGCACATTTTTAAACGGAACATTGGCGGCATCATTCTGGGTGATACTGCCGTCATCCAGCATATTCTGCACCACGGTGTCGTCGCGGGTCAGGCAGCGCAGTTGCCCATCACGAACCAGATAACAACGGGAGTCGCCTGCGTGGGATATATGCACACAGCCTTCTGACAACCAGGCTATAACCAGAGTGGTGCCCATTTTTGCCAGTTCGGGGTCGGCAGCCCGTTGCGCCACTATGCGTTCATTCGCAACAAAAAAGGCCGCCTGTAATCGCTCGGCAATGCTGTCACCTTCCTCAGCCAGTTCAGGCTTATACAGTTCTGGCACCAGCGCATCCATAACCGCTTCAACAGCCAGATGGCTGGCAACCTCTCCCCCCTGATAACCACCCATGCCATCCGCAACAACCATCAGGGCCGCCCGCTGGCTATCGCACAGGTGCCATGCCACCTTGTCCTGATTTGTTGCCCGCACAGTACCTGTGTGGCTTTGCCCTGCAATATCAATTGCCATCAGGACACCTCCTTTGCTTCCCTTGCGGCAACCCTGCGCACAGCGTCTGCCATGGTAGCCGCAGAGGCAAACCGCTTCTCAGGGTCTCGCTGAATCGCCTTGTTTATAAGTCGTACCACACCGGCAGGAAGGTCCGCATTGAACTCACGGGCGCTGCGTGGGCGCTTGTTCAGAATCTGATACGTGAGGTTGGCCAGGCTATCGCCCTGAAACGGTGTTTCGCCCGTCACCAGCTTATACAACGTGATGCCCAGGCTGTAGATGTCTGATGCGCCCGTTATATTCTGGCCTTTGAGTTGCTCTGGTGACATATACAGCGGGCTGCCCATGACACTGCCAGTGCGGGTTCTTGAGTCATCTGCTATTTTGGCGATCCCGAAATCCGTAATCTTGATGCGACCGGTATCCGGGTTAAAAATGATATTACCCGGTTTGATATCCCGGTGAATAATCTGCTGGCTGTGGGCATAAGCCAGAGCCTCTGCCACCACAGCAATCACATCCAGCACCTTCGCCAGTGGCAGTAATCGCCCGGGCTTACCATAATCGCTCAGCGGCTGCCCCTGGGCATAATCCATCGCAATGTAGGCCAGATCAGCCTCTTCCCCGACATCGTAGACCGTAACAATGGCCGGGTGGCTGAGCCGCCCGGCAGCCTTCGCCTCCCGGAAGAACCGGTCTTTGAGCTCCTCCAGCTGGCTGTCATCAAACACCTGATAGCTAAGTGTTTTAATGGCAACCGTCCGGGCAATGGTCGGGTCTTTACCGAGATACACTACCCCCATTGCTCCACGGCCAATCTCACGCTCTATCTCATACCGCCCCAGCGTGGGCCGGCTAAGTGATTGTTCGGGCATAACCAGCGTGCGGCTGCTTTCAAACAAAGCCGTACTTATACCACCCGACTCGCTGACGACTTTCTCCAGTGCCGCCAGCCGCTCACGGACATCACGAAACTGCTTCCTGCCAGCCAGAATGCTCCGGTAGGTGCTGATAGCCCGGTCGTAGTGCCGTTTGCGCTCCTGCTGAATCGCTATGTCGTAACGCACATTCAGCACCTCGTCACCCGACGCACAATCGGCCAGTACCTCCAGAGCCTCATCTGCATCGCCCTGCTTTAATAAAACCGACGCCAGCCGCAGGCGGGCCTCACGCAGGTTGTCCGTCAGCGCCTGAATTTTGCTGTGAGGCTGCAACCAGAACAGCATGACCACGAAACCAACGGCCATCAGGGATAATAGTTCACCCAGAGGCAGCCACTCCTGACGGTATACCATGCAGGCTGCCTGCAGAACGACCAGAGAACCACCCAGCAACAAGGTAACCGGTAGGGCCACAGCAACGCCCATTCGCGGCACAGCGAACACCAGATATAACGCCACCGCACAGAAGCCCGCACTGAGTGCCAGGCCGGACCAGACCGGTTCTGACAACCCCCGCAAAGCCAGCGCAGACCGTAATGATTCAGCAGATCCGGGAACCGCTGCACCGTGCAGATCGGAGCCGCCCAGTACGCTGAACAGCACTCGGTCTGCCCAGCTCAGAAACTCAAACTGGTTTCCAGCCACGGCCAGGACTACCGCTGCCAGAATCACCAGCATTCTCAGGCTAAAAAAACAGGAAAACAGAGACACCACACGATTCACCGCAAGCTCACTCATACCTGACGTAAACCCCTAGTTTAGAAAGACTTTGAGTGAAGCGATACCGGCTACGAGGTGTTTTTTGTAAGGGTTTGTTCACCTGCGGGAAGCATCACGAAAGGTTCCTGAAAACGTGCCTTAAGACACCGGTGAACCGCTTATAATGAACGTTTTGTATATTGAATGTGGACATATCTGTGTTCTATTGTTTACGAATACTTCAAAAAAACAGGAGCCTGAGATGTCCGGTATCAGAAACTATCTCAAGAACGTTTCCTTTGTGATGGCCATTTTGCTCACCCTGGGTACTGTCTGGTCCAGCGCAGCAACAGCCGCCATGGTCAGCACCGGCACCATGATCAGTGAACAACAGGTGCAAGTGGATCGTCAGCAGTTGCTGAGCATGCTGGACAAACAGCAGGTACAGGACAAGCTGGCAGATATGGGCGTCAGTGAAGATCAGGTGAGGGATCGCATTAACAGCCTGACTCCGCAGGAGCTGTCTGATTTTCAGCAACAACTTGCTGAGGCTCCCGCCGGTGAAGGGGTTGTAGGTATCATTGTTCTGTTTCTGGTGATTTTCATTGTGACCGACATGCTCTGTGCAACCGATATATTCCCCTTCGTAAATTGCATACGGTAAGTGCACGTTTCCTGCCTTGCCCGGCCTGCCAGCCACCTTGCCAGCCTGATGCTGGCTCTGCTACTGGCGGGCTGTGCCACCTCCCCTCAATGGCCACTGGCCACGTCAGAGCACAGTGACAGCTCCCTGCAGCAGCGGGTGTTACTGAACCGGGTTCCGTTCTATCCACAGGAGCGTTATCAGTGTGGCCCTGCCTCTCTGGCAACTATGCTGAACAGCCAGGGGCTCAACACCAACCCACAGGCACTGAAGGAGCGCGTGTACATTCCTGGCCGTGAAGGCTCTCTGCAGGTAGAGATGGTTGCCGCTGGCCGGGATTATGGCATGCTGGTTTACCCGCTCGACAAACGCCTTCAGAGCCTGCTTGAAGAAGTTGCCGAAGGGCACCCGGTGCTGGTGCTGCAGAACCTGCTGTTTGACTGGTGGCCACAGTGGCATTTCGCTGTGGTGGTGGGGTTTGACGGCCAGAAACAAACTCTTATTCTGAACTCCGGCACCCGCAAACATTACGAAATGCCTGTGAAGGCGTTCAGCGCCACCTGGGCGCGAGCCGACAACTGGGCCGTGGTGATGCTTCCGCCAGACCAGGTTCCCGCCACCGCAAAACCACTGGCGTTTCTGGCAGCCGCAAACGACCTGGAAACAACCGGGCACAGTCAGGCGGCACTGACGGCCTATCAAACCGCTGAAATTCACTGGCCTGACCAGCCTGCAGCCATACTCGGGCAAGGCAATACGGCCTATGCTGAGGGGCACCTGAAGCAAGCGGCACAACACTTTTCCCGGATGGTTACACGGTTTCCGCACGCCGCAGAAGGCTGGAACAACCTGTCTCAGACACTCAGCGAACTGGGATGTGCAACGCCGGCAGAAAACGCTCATCAGTGCGCATCAACTCTTTCACCAGAACGGTTTGGTCAGCCCCTGGTGCCTGTACCATCAACCACAAAAACGTCTACCTGCCCCACCGTGCCAGCCTGTCCCTCTCCCTGAGTGGTTCGGTGGATAGAAGACTCAACGAGGCGGCTTCTGAAACAGAGCCACATCTTTTGCAGGCACCGTGATGTCCCAACCCATGGTGCGGGCAATATACGCCAGCGTGAACTCACGATAAAACACAACGTGGGTCGGGTCGCGGCGGTAGTGCCAGTTGGCAAAGCGGGCGTCGTCTGTCTGGAAGCAGGTCATAACACCGAGCCAGCCTCCAGGTTTAAGCAGGCCGTCAAATTGTCTGAAAATCTCTGCGGGCCGGTGCAGGTGTTCAAGCACTTCGGTACAGGTTACGAAATCGTACTGGCAATCAAGTACCCCGGCCTGTGGATAGAAAAAAGGATCATAAACACTGACCGCCATGCCAGCCTCCCGAAGCATGCCGGCCAGCACCGGGCCAGGCCCACAGCCGAAATCGAGACCCGACATTCCCGGTGACAGTTGATCCAGAAGCGGGCTTGCCAGTCTGGACAAAAAGCGTTGGTAGCCGGGATCGCCAGCATTGTTCTCATGGCATTCGTAGACCGCCTTTTCCTCGTGCTCCGGCAGGCGACATCCGGGGGCCATTATGGTCGCTTCACAAACCGCACAGCGCAGATACTGCTGATGCTGTACCGCCACAAACTCAGACAACTGGTTCTGTTCACACACAGGGCATATCTGCAACTTCATCTCCTGCCTTACCAATATTTCATTGTCATATCCGGCCATGACGCTGATTTCGTGACGGGTGGCGAACTTTGGCCACGAAGCCCGTGCCTATACTGGCGACCAATAATAATAACCGAACATACATGACGATATGACCGGGGTCACTTCCGGTTCAGGGATGAAAAATGGAAACTTCGAATCGAATGGCACTCGAGGTGCCAATCATATCTGCACGCTATGCACGACGTTTCATTCAGTTCATGGAGAAACGCGGCGTTAAGCAGCACGCTCTTCTCAAAGACACCAGTATTTCTGAAGACATGCTGGAGAACCCCGATGCTTCTGTTTCAATCAGCCAGGTTTCCCGGCTTTTGGGTAATGCCGAGTGGTTGATGACCGATGAGCGTGCACCCTTCCAGTTTGGCCAGCAACTGGACCTTCCCAGCCACGGTTTGCTGGGCTTTGCTGTACTGGGGCAGGAAAACCCCAGACGCCTGATCAGTATGATTGTGCAATACATGAGAATTGGCCTGCCCCTGATGGATATGGAGCTGAGTTCAACCGGTACAACCTTCCGGATTCAGCTTATTGATGCCTGGGATCTCGGCTGCCTTCGGCCCTGCGTGGCAAAAATCTACATGGGCAGCATTCACCGTATTTCCTCGCAGGTATGCGATCATTTCGACATTCAGTTTGATTTCCCCTCAGACATGGCAGAGGAAAACTGGCAGTCCCTGGCCAGTGATTGCGAGTTCCGCTTTAATGCCCCTGTCTGCCAGATAACGATGCCACTGTCCGGCCGCCCAGTACGGAATGACGAAGCCAGCCTCGAATTTTTGCTTGCTCGGAACCGCCATGCCAGACCAGAAGCAGACGGACAGGCCAACGAAGCCGTCGCCCAGGTCAGGGAAATAATGATGAGCCAGCCGGGCCGGCCGTGCACCACTGAGAATATTGCAAAGCGGCTGGATATAAGTACCCGCACACTACGCCAGCACCTGGCCAAAGCGGGCACATCGTTCCGCGAACTGCGCAATGAAATCCGGGAAAGCTTTGCCACGCTTTACCTTAAGGATACAAACGTTCCCCTGGAGTCCATTGCGGAAAAACTGGGGTTCAGCGATCAGGCCGGGTTCACCAAAGCCTACCGATCATGGACAGGTACAACACCTGGCAACGTACGCCGGCAATCCCGGCCAAAAACCTGACCAATACTGGTACACATCTAATTTGAAACCAGTCACGGTTTCAACATTTACCACCCCTCCTTTCCGCTTTAGACAAAAACCCCGCCGTGGCGAGCAATGACCCACGGCGGCCTTCCCATGCCTAATGGCCTGGTACACGTGCATTCATAGCATGTGGCACAGGGATTTTTGCAAGTCCGATTGAGCAGTTCCTTGTCGGTGTTGTCTGCAGCCCCTCATACAACAACGATAGCAATACAGAGGACGAATTAATGAAACTCAGGAACCTCAACACCCGCGCACGAACGCTCGGCACGGCGGTTGCCGCAGCAGCGCTTATGTCCGGAGCAGGCAGCGCCTTTGCTGAACCTGTATCCCTTACCCTCCAGTTTGACTGCCCGCTGCCACTGATTGGTGTTCAGCCAATTCGTGCAGAAATCAGTGCAGACATACCTACCCAGGCAACGGTTGGCGAGCCCACTCCGGCGTTTACCGTTAACGCTCTTACTGTTGTTAATGAAGACTCCCGCACCGGTCTGAAGCTGGTTGGCTCAGAAACCATTGAAGGTACAGCCACCAACCAGACAACGGTGACAACCCAGTCCCGGTCGCTGGATCTGACTGTACCACTGACCATTCCACCCTCCCCGATCCCTTCTGAGACCGGTGAGTTCACCGTGCCTGCCTCCGGTACATCGCCTGCCATCACCTTCACGCAGGATGACATTGGCGAAGCACAGATCACCGTCGGAAGCCTGGTACTGGATATGACTGCCCGCACCGCTAATGGTGACATTGCTCCGGCACCTATTGGTGAGTTCACCTCAGACTGTACGCAGGTTGCGGGCCAGAACAACGTTCTGCAGACCCTGCAGGTTGTAGGTAATACCGTGGAAACACCACGCATTGCCGTCAACAGCGAGGAAGTTGCCTTCGGCAACGTGCAGGCTGGCCTGACTGAAGACCGCACAGTGACCATCTCCAATACAGGTAATGCGGCCCTCGGCATCAATAACATCAGCCTGTCCGGCGCAGACGCCAGTGCCTTTATGCAGACAAACAGCTGCAGCACTATCGCACCCAGCGAAAGCTGTGATATTAAGGTAACCTACATCCCCAGCGGTGAAGGTGCGCAAACTGCCAGCCTGACCATTGATTCAACCGACCCGGAAACCTCCACTGTCAATGTTGCATTGAGCGGCCGCAGCGTACTGGCCCCTGTGCCTGAAATCGCCGTTGACCCGCAGTCCGTAAGCCTTGGCCGTGTTCAGGTTGGTGAAAGTGCTTCTGCACAGGTCACCATTGCCAATAACGGCAACGAAACCCTGCTGATCAACAGCATCACCCTCGCCGGTGCCGATGCCTCTGAATTCCTGCAGACCAATGACTGTACAACGGTTGCCAAAGGGCAAAGCTGTACGGTTGATCTGAGCTTCACAGCAGCGACAGCCGGAACCCGTACTGCCCAGCTGGTCATTGGTTCAGACGACCCGGAGAACCCTGAACTTTCAGTACCTGTCAGCGCCGAAGGTTTTGATGCGCCAACAGACACTCTGGAACTGCTGCTGGGCCTGGAAGGTTCTACCTACGTCAAATCATCAGACAGCACCATGCCGCTCAACGGTTCTATTGCCACCCTGCTGGAACTGGCAAGCGGTACGTTTGAAGCCGACCTGGCTGTTGACCCCACCGTAGGTAACTTCTCAATCAAGATTCTGTGGTCCCGCCTGAAAGGGGTTGCCAATGTTGAGTTTGAGCAGTCTGAAATCACCACCGGCACTCTGGTTGACGGCAAGCTGACGGCCAACTCGCACCTGTACGTGAAGGTGCCGAAGGTTGAACTGAAGCTGTTCGGCATTCCTGTACGCGTTGGCGGTGGCTCCGAGTGCCAGACCATCGAGCCAGTTGATATCACCCTGACGTCACCGGAAGGCGAAAACTTCTCGCCAGCCAGCGGTGGCGACGTGAGCGGTGTTTACACTCTGCCTGCACTGCATAACTGCGGCCTGCTGACAGACGTGCTCAACCAGTTCCTGACCGGCCCGGGCAACACCATTAACCTGACGTTGACTCCCGAGTTGTAATGGAAGAAGGGGTGTTTTGCGCACCCCGGCCTCTGCAACTTTCCGGTTGCAGAGGCCTATAACAAAATCATAAAAAGGAAAAACACATGAAAAGCCTGAAGAAAACAGCGTTAGTGCTCGCCATTGCCAGTTTACCTCTGGCGGCGCAAGCCGAACTGAAACCACTTGAGGACACCAGCATGGGCAACATTACCGGCCAGGCGGGTGTCACCATTGAACTTGAAACCAAAGTGAACATTGGTGAATTTCTTTATACAGATGAAGGCTCACTGTCTGTAAAAGACATTTCAATCGGCGGTGCTAACCGCACCGACATGTTCCAGGAAATTACTGACCCGGCTATCCGCCAGCTCCTGTTTGGCCAGACCAGCGACCTGATTGATAACATCAAGGTGGAAATCGACATTGCAGACGACGGCGATGCGTTAATCAACGTATTCCCACTGGTCGCAGCCCCCATCGACTTTGCAGTGCGCACTGGAGAGTGGACATTGCAGGGCCACACAGACAGCACGCTGCTTGCCAACAACTTCTCTATGGAAGGCGTGCTCACCGAACTGAAGATCCGGGTTGATACAGCCACCGACAAACTCAACCTGCAGACTCTGTTCGCCATTGACGATCTGGATGTTGACGTTCCCTTCCTGGCGCTGGGCATTCGCGATCTCAAGCTGACGGGCAACACCTACAGCGACAACCCCTCTGTTGTCTCGCTGGGTGCAAAAGTGAACATGGACGTATACAACGGCACCCGTGCTAATGGCGGAAGCGCCCTGGCGGTTGACCTGAATACCTTTGAAGCCGACATGACCATTGGTCAGGTGCTGATTGGTGGTACGTCTATTGGCTCCGTAGCCCTGGACAACCTGGCCATCCAGAACACCAGCATGCGCATCTACGGCCACTAATCTGCGGTCATTGCAGGGCGCCAGGCTTACCGAACAGCCTGGCGTAACTGCTTATCCAGCCCGGCAGCATCGAGCGCTACCGGGCTGATCACCTCAATTCTTGATAACTCACGCGGCCCGGCAGCGGCAACAGACAGGGCGCCATCGGATGAATTGATCGTGCGCCAGCCTGCCGTGGTATGTACAACCGCTTTAAACCGTACGAACTCACCCGCCATGGCCATCATCAGCAAACTGTTTTCATCAAACTGCTGTTCGGGGTGCACCCGCCAGCCAATACTGACATAGCCCTGCCCTGAGTTCTCAGCCAGTTGCCAGGGCTGCTCTTCTATGGGCACCGGGGCCGGCGCCTCATGCTGGTGATAATGCCGGTGCGCATCAGGTGCCGACAAATCATGCTCACCCATCTCACCCGTCAGCCAGGCCGGGTTCAGTTGCCCCTGGCAAACCTGAAAAACGCCGGCCTTTTCGGGCTCAAGCCTTTTGGCCCAGTCTTCAAAGTGAGTCAGCTGCTGACGAGTACACAGGTCGGTCTTATTGGCCACCAGAATATCGGCAGCCGCAACCTGATCCCGGAACTGCACATTGTCCAGAACCCGTTGATCATTCAGCTTACGGGGGTCAACCAGAGTAATAACCGGCCCCAGCTCCAGAACCGTAGCGTAGTGCTCACTGGTCAGGGTTTCCAGAATCTGTGCCGGATGCCCTAACCCGGTTGGCTCGATAATCAGCCGGTCTGGCTTTGCAGTTTTAATCAGCTGGTTCAGGCCAACCTGCATGGGCAATCCTGCCACGCAACACATACAGCCTCCCGGAACCTCTTTTACGAACGCGCCGTCTGTTTGCAGTAATGCGCCATCGATACCGACTTCGCCGAACTCGTTGACCAGCACAGCCCACACCTCGCCCTCTGGCCGGGATTTCAGCAAATCCAGAATAGCCGTGGTTTTACCAACACCCAGAAAACCAAGAATCAGATTGGTTGGAATAGCCTTTGTCATAATGCCCCGTTTGTTTTGCGCTGCCATCGTGATTCCCGCCTGTTATCATGCACCGGAATTCACCCCACGTGTTTATCTGGACCTTCTATGCCCGGCAATTCGTCAACCCGCCTGAACAAATACATCAGCGAAAGCGGGCTTTGCTCCCGGCGAGAGGCCGACCGGTATGTTGAGCAGGGCAATGTCTTCATAAATGGCAAGCGAGCCAGCATCGGCGATCAGGTCGCACCTGGCGATACCGTGAAAGTGAATGGCCAGATAATCGAACCACGCCCCGATGAAGACTTTGTCTTCATCGCCCTGAACAAGCCCGTCGGTATTGTAAGCACCACAGACAGCGCCGAGAAGTACAATATACAGCGATTCGTTGGCCACAGCGTGCGCATCTTCCCCATTGGGCGGCTGGACAAGGACTCCCAGGGGCTCATTTTTATGACCAGCAAGGGCGATCTGGTTAACAAGATTCTGCGGGCAGGCAACAACCATGAAAAAGAGTACGTGGTTACCGTCGACAAGCCGATCACAAAAGCCTTTGTTCAGGGCATGTCAGGCGGCGTACCTATTCTGGGAACCATGACCAGACCGTGTGCGGTGAAACAGGAATCCCGGTTTGTGTTCCGGATTACGCTGGTGCAGGGGTTAAACCGTCAAATCCGGAGAATGTGCGAGCACTTTGGTTACCACGTAACCCGGCTTGAGCGCGTTCGTATTATGAACGTAAAACTGGGCAAACTCCCTGTGGGGCACTGGCGTGACCTCACCAGCAAAGAACTGGCGGTGTTACTCGACTCCGTAAAGGGGTCATCCTCAGAGGCCACTCCTTCAGCAAAGCCACCATCACAGAAAAAGAAGCCGGCAGGCTCACCACCGGGCAAACGCCCTCCCGGAAAACCGTCACGCACGGCCAGGAAGCCTGTGGCCCGTAAAAAGCCCGGAAAACCCCGCCAGCGCAGCATAAAACCACGGTAAAACGGCCTGCAAACCAGCAAGGCTGAGCTATCTGATGTACAGAATAATCAGAACCAGAACGACCAGCGCGATCAGAAACCCACGGGCAAAAGACGCCGGTTTGTCGGCCTTTTCACCGTGCACATCAGCCTGATTGCCGGCTTCATATTCCCGCACCAGCTCCCGGGCACGGTACAAATCTTCATCCGTAACGTGAATATTACTGAAATCGGCCGCACCGATTTCACCCATCGCGCCCTGCAGGTAGTGCCCGCCTACGTGGGCCTCAATCCCATTGGCCCTCAGCAAGCCTGCCACTATGTGAGCTTCGGTAATGTCCCGGGCCCGATACGCAATCTGCATGCCCTACTCCTTCTCAGGTATATCTGGGCTTTCTGCACCTATTACAAGAATAGATGGCGTTGCTCTTTGCAGCCAGCGCAGCCTGGCACCTGGCTACGGAGGCGTTTACAGCTCTACCTTACCGCGCAGAGCCTTGGTTTTGCCTTTCCGGGTTTTGCGGTCCACACGCTTGCGCTGTGAAGCACGGCTTGGTCTGGTAGCCCGGCGGGCCTTGCGGGGTTTAACTGCCTCCTGAATCAGTTCTTTCAGCCTTTGCAGGGCATCATCCTTGTTCAACTCCAGGGTTCGGAAAGACTGCGCCTTAATGATAATGACACCCTCTTTGCTTATCCGCTGATCATTGAGCGCCATCAACCGTTCCTTGTAAAACGGCGGAAGGGTAGAACTCTGAATATCGAACCGGAGGTGAACGGCAGAGGCAACTTTATTAACGTTCTGGCCACCCGCACCCTGCGCACGAATCTGGGTAATCTGAATTTCCCAGTCAGCCAGTTCAACAGCATTGGATAGTTTAAGCATAAGGTAAGGGTAACAAATCCGGAGCCTGGGCACGCTGGAGATTACTAAAGCCACACATTTCGTAACCTGACATACTGCGCGGATCGTAATAAGGTTCACATTTGAGCGCTTTCCGGAGTTTTAACTGAGTCACCATGTTTAAACAATTGCTTATCCTGACATTGCTGGCGCTCACACTGGCTGGGTGCGCCAGCACCCGGAATCCGGACCTTACTGAAAACCGTGAGTATTCCCCCGTTAATTCACCACAGTTGTCTGAAAAAGCGCAACGGCTGTGGCAGGTGTATGAACGTTACCAGGGCACACCTTACGAATACGGCGGTACCTCTGCCCAGGGTTTTGACTGTTCCGGTTTCATTCTTACCGCCTACCGGGAAGGCCTTGGCCAGCAACTGCCCAGAACCACAGCACAAATGCTCCGGTATGGTGAGGTGGTTCCCCCCGCGAACATTCAGCCAGGCGATCTGGTTTTTTTCCGGATTCGCGGCAAGGAGCGGCATGCAGGCATTTATATGGGCGGTGGCCGTTTTATTCACGCGTCCACGTCGGCGGGCGTTACTGATTCAAGGCTTGACGGTTACTACTGGAGCGGCCGGCTTACCCAGGCCCGGCGCTTCGAATAATTGTAGCTGCGCCTTCACACAACACATGAAATGCCGCTCAGCGAACCCCAAACCAGTGAGGAAAGCGCACCAGGCAATAAAGCGCAACCATGTCATACACTGCATGCCAGACCATAACCAGCACAATGCTGTCTGATATCGCGTAAGCACTCCCCAGCAACAAGCCCAGGGCTGTAGCCACAAGAAAATACGTGAACGAGATATAGTGCACCAGACCAAAAAGCAGCGACGTCACCACAATGGCTATCGGGTCACCAACCGTTTCCGCCAGCCAGCCCTGCACAGCGCCCCGGAAAAGCAGCTCCTCTCCCACGCCGGCAACGATCGACAAAGCAGCAAGGGCCAGCCAGCCAAACTCAGTCGCAAACCGGTGCAGGCCGCGCATCTGCCGGCCCATACTGTCGGGGAAAAGCCCGGGGATGTGGCTTAGAAGCAACAGAATGCCATAGGTACCAAGCGCGCCAAGTAGCCCACCGGTCAGATCCTGAACCCACGACAGCCCGCCGGTGTTAACCGGAATGGCGAACAGCCAGATCAGAATCAGGCCGGCAACGCCGATACTGCCCTGAAACAACAGAGCAGTCAGCGCTGACATTCTGCGACGGGACTGAGCGGCCATTTATGAGTTAAACAAGCCTTTTACCGGGAACAGATCCTCATATTCCGGCGTTTTTTTCTGGGCTTTTGCCTGGAAGGTTGTCATCATGTCTGCCGGACGGAACATTCCAGCCTGCCAGGTCGCCATGTACCGGAGGCTGTCCTCTACCGAATGGTCCCGGCTGTAGTTCAGCATCTCTTTGCAACCAGTAACCGCCAATGGCGAATTGGCCGCTATCTGCCCAGCAACCGCCATGACCGCCGCCAGCATCTCATCCTGGCTTTCATAAACCGCATTCACAAAGCCAAGCGCCAGAGCTTCATCAGCCGTGAATTTCCGGCCGGTGTAAGCCAGTTCGCGCACAACACCTTCGGGCATCAGCTTTGGCAAGCGCTGCAGCGTGCCAACGTCGGCCGTCATGCCCAGTTCGGTTTCTTTAATTGTGAAATACGCATCACGGCTGCAATAGCGGCTGTCTGCTGCGCACACCAGGTCCAGCGCGCCACCGATGCAACCGCCCTGAACGGCGGCCAGCACAGGAATCCGGACTTTCTCCAGCGCGGTCAGCGTGTCTTGCAGTTGCAGCACAACGCGGCGCAGATTTTCTGCCATGCGCCCGGGGTCGCCGCCCATGGGCACGGCCTTGGAATCAGTGAACACGCCCAGATCCATCCCCGCGGAGAAATGCCTGCCGGTGCTGGAGATGACAATCACGCGGGCATCTGTATTGGCTTCAATGTCTCGCATGCATTCCGGCAATTCCAGCCAGAAGGTTTTGTTCATTGAGTTCAGCGCATCTGGCCGGCTGAACTTAACGTGCGCAATATAATTGCTCACATCGACAGTAAAACTCTGGTAGGCAGAAACGTCAGGCAAGGCAGAACTCCTCTTTGCTGTTTTGGTAAAGCCCTATCCTAACCCAGTTCGGGCTCAAATGACCTGCCCGGTGGTATAACCACCCACTCCGGCTCCTCAAACTCACCCAGCATTGTTATCTCAACAAAGGGCGCAGCACTACGAATAATCTCGGCTATCCGGGGGTTATGCTGGTCGCTCATGGCATCTCTTGACGCCTTGCTATCCCAGTGCGCAATCGCAATTAACGTGTCCGGATCGCCGATTTTGCGATGCAGTTCCGTGCCACGGGCGCCCGGGGCCTGTTGAATAAGTTCGCTGGCCCGTACCCAGGCATCGGCATAGTCTTCAGCTGTATGCCCGTCTTTTATGTGAACTTCAAAAATGAACTTCATATAAAAATACCTGTAATTGAGAACAAACGTGTGTATTTACTATGCCAGAGTCGGATACCTTATTAGACTGACCACAGGTTCACAGAGTGACATTCTCTTTACTGTGTAAGGCAGTGTGAGTATGAATATAAACCCGTTGACGAGCCCCATGCTCACACAAAGTGCCATACTTGTGACTCAGGGTATTAACCCTTGCGGCTGCACAATTAACCGCATCCATACCAAAGATAACCAGGCCACACTCTCTGCCGGGCAGTTAACATCCCCCCTGGCCACGCAGCAATTTGCCAATGGCCAGGCCCATCAGGCTGAGCTGCATATTTTCAGTTCAGCTGCTAACGGCCCGGATCCTATCCACCTTAAGGGAAAGGTAACCCAGGGCAATGATCATAGTATTGTGTTTACCTGCCAGCCATCCGCAGACGTTTTGTCTGAGTTGCGGGCAATGGACATCACCCCGGGGCGCCACTCTGGCGCAGATAACCGTACAACCACTGACTCACTGAAACGCGCCTACCACAAGCACGGAACAGCCCTGCTGAGTGATCTGCTCGCTGACTTTCTGGAGGAAACCATTGCAGAATGCGTTGAAGGTCTTGAGGTTATCGACACACTTCGGGAAATTCAGGTTGATTTCGCCCAGGGCTACGGCATAGCAAAACCCAGGCGACTGGACAGCATTACTGCCGACATGGTCTCACACAAGGGTTCCCCCTTATAAGAAACTGCTTTGCATCCTCCTATTTCTAGGGTACAGTGCTCACCGTTGGAAAGATTTAGCAAAGCATTTCATCAATAAGACGCCTTCGAGTTGTAACAAGTAGTTCGTCCTGTTTTTGATCACGCCAGTTTTTTGTTTCCCGCATACCGCTGATC
>CAYUTG010000019.1:17111-26451 GCA_964447555.1 uncultured Marinobacter sp. | reverse complement strand
TCTGCTTTCAGTGCCCGTGGCAGGTTTTCGATTTTACCATTCTCATCAACCAGATGAGCACGGTGTGCCACACCCATCAGGGTGCCGGCGGTATCGAATATATTCACGAACAGGAACGCCAGAATAACGCTGATCATGCTTATCTGGAACGCACCAGCTATATCCAGTGCCATCAGCGTTGGAGCCAGACTAGGCGGAGTAGACATAATGCCATTGTATTCAACAATTCCGATACCCCAGCCTATCGCGGTAACCGCCAGAATACTCAGCAGAATAGCACCGAACACATTACGGTGGCTGAGCACTGCAATCAACAGGAAGCAGATACCACCAAGCAAAGCGTGAGGGTCTGTAAAGGAACCTATGGTCAACAGAGTGGCCTGGCTGTCCACCACGATACCGGCGGATTTCAGGCCGATGAGCCCAAGGAACAAACCGACCCCAGCCCCCATGGCGTAGCGCAGGCTCATAGGTATGCTGTCGAGCAACCACTCACGAATCTTGGACAAACTCATAATGACAAAGAGTACGCCCGACAGGAATACAGCCCCCAGGGCCACTTCCCAGGTGTAGCCCATATCGCCGACAACGGTATAGGTAAAGAAGGCGTTCAACCCCATACCTGGTGCAAGGCCTACCGGCCAGTTCGCATAAAGGCCCATAAGAAAGCAGCCGAGCGCAGCACCAATACAGGTAGCAACAAACGCTGCGCCGTGATCCAGGCCGGCATCGGCCATAATGGCAGGGTTAACAAATATGATGTAGGCCATGGTCACAAAGGTGGTCAGGCCAGCAATAAGTTCTGTTTTTACGGAACTGTTGTGTTGTTTGATTTTAAAGAGGCGCTCAAGCAGCCCTCCGCTCGCCGGTTCTCTAAGTGAACCCTGTTGTTGTACATTCTCCATAAGGTTTCCCTCATAATTATTGTTTTCTATCACCTAGAGCAAAGCTCTCGAGGCAGGCGATGAATGGGTTGATCAGCGTTTCTTGACCGCAAGGTCAGGACTGTCATTCCCGATTATGGCTTTGTATACAACAATTACAACCAAAAATTTAAATTTTTGTTGTAATTTTGAACAGAGTTAGCGCTGGTGAACAGAAACCCCGGCACTGAAGGTTTCTTTTACTACCCGGTCGTCACCCAGCATCATTAGCGCGAACAGCTTTTCCTGCAGGCTGGCTACCTCTTTTAACCGGTGGCGGATTAACGGCGTAGCGTTGTAATCGAGCACCACAAAGTCAGCCTCTTTCCCGGGCTGCAGGTTGCCGATTTTGTCATCGAGGTAAAGCGCCCTGGCACCACCAAGGGTGGCAAGGTACAACGACTTGAAAGGGTCCAGCTTCTGCCCTTGCAACTGCAGCACTTTATAGGCTTCGTTCAGAGTCTGAAGTTGTGAAAAACTGGTGCCTGCACCAATATCCGTACCCAGACCAACTCGCACACCATGCTCCTCAAGGCGCGCCAGATCGAGCAAACCACTGCCCAGGAAGAAATTGGATGTGGGGCAAAAAGCGATGGCAGAGCCGGTTTCACTGAGCCGTGAACACTCGTGATCGTGCAGGTGTACCGCATGAGCAAAAACCGCCCTTTCACCAATCAGGCCATGATGATCATATACATCAAGGTAGCCATTCCGCTCCGGAAACAGCTCCCCTACCCACTCAATCTCTTTCTTGTTCTCAGAGATATGCGTGTGCATGTACAGATCCGGAAACTCCTTGAACAGCTTGCCTGCCAGTTCAAGCTGCTCCGGACTGCTGGTTGGCGCAAAGCGAGGCGTAACCGCGTAAGACAAGCGCCCCTTGCCATGCCAGCGCTCTATCAATGCCTTGCTGTCTGCATAGCCGCTTTCGGGGGTATCGCGCAGATACTCCGGGGCATTGCGGTCCATCAATACTTTTCCTGCAATCATCCGAAGGTTCAGATCAGACGCCTGTTCGAAAAATGCCTCCACGGACTCTTTGTGAACCGAACCGAACACCAAAGCCGTGGTTGTGCCGTTTCGTAACAACTCCCGCAGGAACACCTTTGCCTGGGCACCGGCAAATTCCGGATCGCCAAACTGACCTTCAACCGGAAAAACATACATTTCCAGCCAGTCCAGCAGCTGTTCTCCGTAAGAGCCCACCATACCCGTTTGCGGATAGTGTATATGCGTGTCGATGAAGCCTGGCGTGATCAGCGCATCCTGGTAATGAATAACGTCTACATCCGGCGCCAGCGACGGCAACAGGTCCTCCGCGCTCCCCACACTGACAACCACCCCGGCATCGACCACCAGCAGGCCGTCTTCAAAATATTCGTAAGAGCTCTCCACCCCAACGTCGTATGGGTTCGCAACACTGTGAAGAACAGAAGCACGGTAGGCTTTACATTGAGACATAGTCACTCTCGTTCATTTTGTATTCGTTTTGCATCGATTTTGTTTCGATGATCTGATCGATGACTGCCAAAGCAATTTAAACAGGTTGGAAAGGTTGGTCAACGATAACTTGACCAAAAAGTCAGGAAATTAATTTATCCGAAGATCGGAAAAGAGTGGACTATGCAAACCCACCGGGCGCCTGGTGACAGGAAAATATCAGGGAAAAAGAAAGCTTAATGCGGAAACCGGGCCGCAGCAGAATTACCTGCAACCCGTACTAACTAATGGTCAGCCCCGGTGCCGGGAACCTCCAGGCCACACCCTCGCAGAATTACAGACGTCAGAAAGTCGGCCGCCTGCCTGAAATCCTGCTCTTCATACTTCGCTTTATTCTCAATGGCCAGAATCTGAACCTGGAAGTCGGCATAGTGCTGGGTGGAGGACCAGATCAGAAGAATCAGTTTCACCGGGTCAACCGGCATCATCTGGCCGGTATCAATCCAGTGCTGAATAACCTCCGAGCGCGCCCTTACCCATTCCTGCATGGTCGTGGCCAGGTGCTCTCGCAACACCGGCGCCCCCTGGATGATCTCCAGCGCGAACAGCCGCGAAGCCAGTGGGTGGGTCCGGGACATCTCCATTTTGGTATGAATAAAGCCAGCCAGGGTGGTGGCCGGGTCATCATCCGCCTTCACCTTTGAAAACACGTCGTTCCACCGCCCCATGATGTCATCCATCAGGGCATAGTAAATGCGCTTTTTATTGCTGAAGTAGTAGAGCACATTGGATTTAGGCAGGCCGGCCGTATCTGCAATTTTCTGAACCGTTGTCGCCCCAAACCCGTTCGCTGCAAATTCCTGTTCAGCTGCTGCCAGAATCTGCTCACGATTCCGTTTCCGGATACGTCCGGGGCGCACTTTAACCGCCTTGATTTTCATGGAAGACGACTGGTTATCTTCAGGAGATTTTCGTTCGGTCTGGTTGGTCATCGGGCTGGTCATCTGGTTGACGATAATGCGGATAAGCATCAGGAAATCACGGCTCACGATAACCGATATTTAAATTTCACACAAAGAAAACACCCTGCCCCGATGCCCGCAACCGGCATCTTTGTGTCATTTCTGAACTTGACGGTCGCTCAAAAAAAACTAGACTAACTGGTCAAGAAAATGTAAAACGAAACTTAGCCTAGCAGGAAAACCGCCCCGGTAATGTGCAATTCCCTGGGTATGTCAAACAACAAAACGAGGGCTTACACCGCTTATTCAACGAGTTACCTCTGATCAGATTTTGATCGTGAAGAGGAACCAGTCAAGGCGGTGAGGGTTCTGAGGAGCGGGAATTTGTGATCGAATTTTATTTGAACGGCCAATACCAGCAAGTCAGCCAGGCCGACCCGAATTTAAGCATCCTGGACTGGTTGCGTACCACTCAACGCCTGACGGGCACCAAAGAAGGCTGCGCCTCCGGTGACTGCGGAGCCTGCACGGTAGCTATCGGCACGCCGGATCAGACACGATCCGGACAACTCCGGTATGACAGCGTTAACAGCTGCATTGCGCCAGTCGGAAGCCTGCACGGCAAGCACCTTATTACCGTGGAAGCCCTCACTCGTGAACCCGGGCATCCGGTTCAGAAAGAGATGATTGCCTGCCACGGCGCCCAGTGTGGTTACTGCACACCCGGTATCATCATGTCTCTGTTCACCCTGCACACAGAAAAAGCGGTCAGCGGTGATGCAACCAACGATCACGAGCTGCTGGAGGCTCTGTCTGGCAACCTGTGCCGCTGCACTGGCTATCGCCCGATTGTTGAAGCCGGCCGCCGTGCCTCTGTACAGGCATGGGATCCGGACACCGACAGTTCTGCTCAGGACACGGGCCAGAAGCGCCCGCTTGGTGACAACATTATTGCCTCCGGCCCTGCGTGGCTGCAGGCACCGGACATGGTCGCCAACCTGCAGAAACTGCAGGGAACCACAGCATCCGTGAGCGACGAGCGCGGCTTCCGCTACGATGCACCTTCAACGCTGGACGAACTGCGCAAGCTTCTGCAGGAAAATCCTGAAGCGAAAATGGTGGCCGGCGGTACCGACCTGTCACTGGAAATTACCCAGCAGTTGAAAGACCTGCCGCACCTGATCGGCCTGAACGGACTGAAAGATCTTCAGGAAGTACGGGAGGACGATGACGGCCTGTACATTGGTGGCGGTGCCACCTACACCTCGGTGTTCCACAAGCTCGAAGACCGCTGGCCGCACTTTGGTGCCATGCTTGAGCGCCTGGGTTCCCGCCAGATCCGCAACCGCGGCACCGTAGGCGGCAACATTGGTAACGCATCGCCCATCGGCGACATGCCGCCTGCGCTGATTGCTCTCGGCGCGGAACTGGAACTGGACAGCGTTGACGGCGTACGCCGGCTGCCGCTGCAGGACTTTTTCCACGACTACAAGAAAACCGACCTCAGGCCCAACGAATTTATACGCGGGGTCTGGATTCCGGCGCCCCAGCCTGATGAGAGCCTGCTAATCTATAAGATATCCAAGCGTATCGACGACGATATCTCTGCTGTACTGGCGGCCTTCTGGTTAAAACGGGATGGAGAACTGATCAAAGATTGCCGGCTTGCCTTTGGTGGCATGGCAGCCATTCCCAAACGGGCCACAGGTGCTGAAGCAGCGCTTCGGGGACAACCATGGAACGAGTCTTCGGTTACTAACGCAATAGCCGCACTGGAGCGCGAATTCAAACCCATGACGGATGTCAGGGGGTCCGCAGCCTACCGCATGCAGGTGGCCGGCAACCTGCTGCAACGTGCGTTACTGGAAAGCACTCAGGATGCGACTCAAACACACCAGCCCCTCATGGTGACCGACTATGCGTAAGCTACCAATCAACACAGCACACCAGACCAACACCGCGAAAGGCCTTACCGGCACCCAGGCGTACCATGACAGTGCCTGGAAACACGTGTCCGGCCAGGCCCGCTATATTGACGATCTCACCGAGCCAGAAGGCCTGCTGCACGCAGCAACCGGCCTGAGCGCCCACGCACACGCACGCATAACCTCCATGGACCTTGATGCGGTGCGTGCCTACCCTGGCGTTGTGGCCGTCATCACCGTTGATGACGTACCTGGCCACACAGACATCGGGCCGGTTTTCCCCGGCGATCCGGTACTGGCCGACGGGCTGGTTGAATTTGTAGGGCAGCCGTTGTTTGCGGTAGCCGCCACCAGCCACAGGGCTGCCCGCCAGGCCGCCCGACTGGCCAAAGTGACCTATGAGCCACTGGCTCACACCCTGACAGCGGAAGACGCCCTGGAGCAGAAGCTGTTTGTGCGCCCGGACCACACCCAGTTGCGTGGCAACCCGGACGAAGCCATTGCCAAAGCACCGCACCGCCTGCAGGCGGACATGCACATTGGCGGGCAGGAGCACTTCTATCTGGAGGGCCAGGCCTGCCTGGTTGAGCCCACAGAAGATGCCGGCGTGTTTGTGCATTCCTCCAGCCAGAACCCGACCGAAGTTCAGAAGCTGGTCGCCGAAGTACTTGGCCTGCAGATTCATGAGGTTCAGGTAGAAACACGCCGCATGGGCGGTGGTTTCGGCGGTAAGGAAACCCAGGCCGCCCCACTGGCCTGTATTTCTGCGCTGCTGGCCCGGAAAACCGGCAAGCCCGTCAAGTTCCGGATGGCCCGGTACGACGACATGGTACAGACAGGTAAGCGTCACGACTTCTACGCCAGTTACGACATCGGCTTTGACGAAGAAGGCGTATTGCAGGGTTCCGATCTGGTGCTGGCTGGCCGCTGTGGCTACTCGCCGGATTTATCAGACGGCATTGTCGACCGTGCCATGTTCCACGCAGACAACGGCTACTACATGGATCAGGCACGTGTGGTGGGCCACCGCTGCAAGACCCACACGGTTTCCAACACCGCGTTCCGTGGCTTTGGCGGCCCGCAGGGCATGATGATTATTGAACGTGCCATGGATGACATTGCCCGCCACATTGGCGCAGACCCACTGGATGTCCGTAAAAGGAACCTGTACAGGCAGGGCCGGGACATCACCCACTACGGTCAGAAAGTTGAACAGCACGTACTGCCAGAGATGATGGAAACGCTGGAAGCCAGTTCAGACTACCGCAAGCGCCGGGCAGACATTACCGAGTTCAACAAAACCAGCCCGATCCTCAAGCGCGGCCTGGCGATCACTCCGGTAAAATTCGGTATCTCCTTTACCGTGCAGCACCTGAACCAGGCTGGCGCGTTGGTACATATCTATACCGATGGCAGTGTGCACCTGAACCACGGTGGCACAGAAATGGGCCAGGGCCTGTTTATCAAGATTGCCCAGATTGTTGCAGCCTCGTTCCAGATTGATCTGGACCGGGTGAAGGTTTCGGCCACCCGTACCGACAAGGTTCCCAACTCGTCACCTACGGCAGCTTCATCTGCCACAGACCTGAACGGGATGGCGGCACTGGATGCCTGCGAGACCATTAAAAAGCGCCTGGTCAGCTACGCGGAAGACACCTACGGAGTCAGTGCAGACGAGGTTGCCTTTGAGAACAACACCGTCCGTGTTGGCGACAAGGTTATCGACTGGGGCGAGTTCGTTCAGCAGGCGTATATGGCGCGGGTGTCTCTGTCTTCCAGCGGCTTCTACAGCACGCCTAAAATCCATTACGATCGCGAAACCGGCACGGGCCGCCCGTTCCTGTATTTCTCCAACGGTGTTGCCTGCTCGGAAGTCGTCATTGATACGCTGACGGGCGAATACAAAGTCACCCGGACCGACATTCTTCACGACGTGGGGCAATCGGTTAACCCGGGTGTGGACATTGGCCAGATTGAAGGCGGCTTCGTTCAGGGAATGGGCTGGCTGACCACCGAAGAACTGGTGTTCAATGACGACGGACGACTTATGTCGAACGGGCCGGCTACGTACAAAATCCCTGCCGTTTCCGACGCGCCACTGGATTTCCGCGTGAAGTTACTGGAGGGGGCTCCCAATCCGGAAGCCACTGTATTCCACTCCAAAGCCGTAGGTGAGCCACCGCTGATGCTGGCGATATCGGTATGGTCCGCCATGCGTGATGCCATCTCCAGCCTGAGCGATTACCGCTACAGCCCGCCTCTGGACACGCCTGCCACGCCAGAGCATGTTCTGAGTGCCATCACGGCAACCAAACGCTGGGTTGAAACCCAGAATGTGGTGGGCCAGGGCCAGTCCATTCAGGAGACACCGGTATGCGGGGACGTATAACCTGGGTTGAAGCCGTCGCAGACTGCGAGCGCAGTGGCCAGCCGTATGTGCTGGTCACCGTGCTCGGCGTCGCCGGCTCGGTTCCCAGAGAACCAGCCAGCAAGATGGTGGTCACCCAGGAACACACTTACGACACCATTGGCGGCGGCCATCTGGAATACCGGGTAATCGCCCGGGCCAGAGAACGGCTGGCGAACCGAGAGTACACCTACGAGCTGGCACACTTTCCCCTTGGCTCAAGCCTGGGCCAGTGTTGCGGTGGCAGTGTTGCCGTACTGCTGGAGGCGCAGGCCGGAGGCGATGCGCATCTTGTGGTGTTCGGCGCAGGCCATGTCAGCAAGGCCCTGATGAACATTGTGGGTGAGCTGCCCTGGCGTATCACCTGGGTAGACTCCCGGAGTGACTGTTTTCCGGAACAGGTTCCGGCCAATACCCGGGTTCACTGTACCGACGATCCGGTTGGCGACATTCCGGACCTGTGCAGCGGTGCTCATGTACTGATCCTCACCCACAGCCACGCACTGGATTTTGATCTGTGCCAGGCACTGTTGAAACAGGACGATGTACTGTCGGTTGGGCTGATAGGCTCTCAAACCAAGGCAGACCGGTTCCGCCAGCGCCTTGACCGGCGTGGTTTCAGCCAGGCCGAGATTGACAGCATACGGTGCCCGGTTGGCCGGCTGGATGTGCCGGGCAAGCGGCCCATGGAAGTGGCCGTGTCCATTTCGGCGGAACTGCTGAGCCTTGTTGCTGAAGGCGCACCTGAGAAGCCGTCACGGAGAGGGCTGTCCTGGCGCGCGCTCAAGGCACTAACCAGGGAAACCGACACCGGCGGTGCAGAAGTCACTGATTAACGCCGAAACATTCAGTTCAGACCCGGGTCAACACTGGCCCGGGCGTCGCCCTGTATTTCACCAAAAGCTTCACCTCCCCCCTCACCAGCGACTCACACCCACTTCCCTCTCAGGCCGCGCCAACAGCGTGCTGAACGATAACCTGCACCAGAACTAAAAAAGTCTATAATTTAATCAGGAATTCGCTTGACACCTTATACATCACTGTATCAAGGTTGATCACTATAATGTATACAATAAATACAAACAGGGGACCGATGATGAACACGAAACCAGTACTGACCTTGACCGAGGTAAACCTGATTCTTGACCGCGCACAGGCAGAAGCTGAAGCCAATGGCTGGCCCGTCACTATCGCCGTTGCAGACGATGGCGGGCATTTGCTGGGGCTGCGCCGGCTGGATAACGCCGCTCCTTTCACAGCCCTGATCGCCACAGAAAAGGCCCGCAGTGCCGGCATCAGCGGCAAGGAAACACAGGTCTTTGAAGACATGATCAATAACGGGCGGAACGCTTTTCTGTCCGCCCCGCTTGAAGGGTTGATGGCCGGCGGCGTACCAGTCAGGATCAACGGCCAGACAGCGGGCAGTGTCGGCATTTCCGGTGTGCAACCTGCACAGGATATCCAGATCGCCAAAGCCGGTATTGAAGCCGTTATGGCTGCCTCCGGTTAACGCCTGCGCCAGCAGACGTTTTTGCAACTAAACTGACAACACAACCTTAACAACCATAAACATTCAGGAAGGATTGTCATTCGCCCGCGCCGGAGAACCGAATGAGTATACGCCTTAAGCTGATTGCAGGTATGGGTGCGGCACTGTTTGCCAGCACCCTGATTCTGGTCACT
>CAYUTG010000019.1:15314-17101 GCA_964447555.1 uncultured Marinobacter sp. | reverse complement strand
GGATTTTCTGGACCGCTACCTGCTGAATTCGGCCCTTCCCGCCAATCTGGAAGCTGTCGCGAATTCTGTTGAGCGGGACCTTCATGTACCGATTACAACGTCCCGTATGATTGCGGAGAACAGCTACCTGAAGGAGTGGCTCAGTAACGGAGAACCTGAACAGGAACTGGATGCCGTTACCCGCTATCTGGCCGGTGTGCAACAGAGTGAACATGCGCTTTCTGCCTATCTGGTCTCTGAAAAAACGGGCAAGTATTACTACAACAAAGGCATAGACAGAACCGTAACCCGCGAAGCAGACCCCTGGTTTTTCTCGTTTCTGGAAAGTGGCGAGCCCATGGAGTTGTCGCTGGATGTCGACAACTCCACAGGTGTTCTCACCCTGTTTATCAACATGCGTATGGATCTGGACGGCAGGGCTGCTGGTGTGGCAGGCATCGGTTTACGGCTTGATCAGTTGGCCGAGCGGATACGGGATTTCCGCTTTGGCGAGACCGGTATCGTCTACCTTGTCTCATCGGGCGGCCGGGTTACCGTCCACCCGGATGTACAGAAAACAGACCAGTCTCTCTCGAAACTGATTCCCTCAGCTGCCGCCAAAACTCTCATGACAAGCAGCACGTATCAGCTGACCGAGTTTCAGCGCGATGGTACGGATTACATCGCCGCCAGCCTGCCCCTCTCGATTGCAGACGAATGGGTGGTTGTGGAAGTGCCTGCCAGTGAAATCTACGGCGAAATCAATCAGGCCAATACCATCGCGCTGTTGATCGGAGCCATTGTCGCGATCATTTTCCTGGGCATTATTGCCTTGCTTGCCACCCGCATGACCCGGCCCATCACAAAAATCACCAACGCTCTGACGGATATCGCCAAAGGTGGTGGCGACCTGACACAGGAACTGGCCATTGACAGCAAAGATGAACTGGGCCAGCTGGCGCAGGGGTTCAACCGCTTTGTCGGCGCTCAGCGGGACATGATCCGGAACCTTCTGGAAACCGCAATCCGGCTGAAACAGTTTGTTGAGCAAACCTCCGGCGTCGTGACCCAGAGCGCGCAACGGGCCAAAGAAGAAAGCCAGCTGACCGACTCTGTCGCCACCGCCGTGTGCGAAATGGAAGCGACGGTTCAGGAGGTGGCCAAGAGTGCCACCGAGACGGCCAACCAGCTGGAACAAGTTGGTAAAGGCGCAAACGACATCCGCGAAGGCATGTCCCGCTCTATAGCTCAGGTCGGGGGTATGGCTAATGATATTCGTGAATCGGCCTCTGCTATCCAGCAACTGGCGCAGGAGGTTCAGGATATCGGGCAGGTAATCGAGGTGATTAATGCCATATCGGACCAGACCAACCTACTGGCCCTGAACGCCGCCATAGAAGCAGCAAGGGCCGGAGAGCATGGTCGCGGGTTCTCTGTGGTTGCGGACGAAGTACGCAGCCTGGCGCAGAAAACTCAGTCATCAACCCAGCAAATCCGGACCATTATCGAGCGCTTACAGGAAGGCTCGGAGCGTGCGGTTCTGGCCATGGCTGCCAGTGAGAAAGCAACGGAAGAAACCGCCAGCACGTCTGAAAGCATGGGCCAGTCTCTGGAGCAGATAGTTGAAAGTGTTAACCGGATTGTCGATATGAGCCATCAGGTCGCTGCAGCCAATGAAGAGCAAAGCTCGGTTACGGAAGACATCAGTGCCAACGTCCAGAACATCTCCAGCCTGAGCACCGAGTCAGCCGATGACATGGTGTCTGCTGCCAGCGATATAGAAGAGCTTCGTGCTCTGGCAGAAAATC
>CAYUTG010000019.1:0-15304 GCA_964447555.1 uncultured Marinobacter sp. | reverse complement strand
AAATCTTGAGACACAGATGAGGGCGTTCCGTCTGGACTCTGACAGCTAATACCTGAGCGGATGATACGTTGGGCTACAAAATCAGACATTTTTATCTGATTCATTCAGTTACCATGCAAAATGAGGTGTGACGACTCGCCTCATTTTGCAAAGTTACAGGCCTGGCCTGGGCTTTCGGCTTCAAAACCCACCCGGTGTGGTTCAAATAACAATTGTTCAGGAGCAACCAGTGAAGTACCTACTCACCTGTCTGGTGTTCATAATCTCAACCAGCGCAGCTGCACAAACTTACACGGTCGGCGTAGAGCCAGATAACTTCCAGCCTCACTTCGGCTTTGATGAACAGGGCCATTACAGCGGTTTTGCCCGTGACCTGCTGGATCAGTTTGCTCAATATGCCGGCATAACGCTGGAGTACAAGCCCCTGCCGGTCGCGGACCTGGCCCCGGCACTGGCTAAAGGAACCATAGATTTCAAATATCCGGACAACCCGAAGTGGAACCACCCGGACAGCATTGCCGATAAAATGACTTACAGTGCCCCTGCCGTAGAGTACGTAGACGGGGTTCTTGTGGCGCCCAGACGCAAAGGCAAAGGTATTGAGCATCTGAAACGGTTGGCCGTAGTGGAAGGCTGGACACCCAGAGGCTATCAGGAAAAGATTGATGCCAAGCAGATTCTGCTGATGAAAAACAAGAGCCTGCCGGACATGATTCGCGAAGCCTTGCTGAAAAACAGCGATGGCGCTTATTACAATGTGGTGGTGGCCCTGTACTACATCAATAATATCCGGGCACGGCCCAGTGTTCTGGTGTTCGACCCGGACCTGCCCTACGTGCGCAGCACGTACCACCTTTCAACGGTGAAATACCCGGAGTTGATCCAGCAGTTTGATAGCTTTCTGACAGAACACAAAGCTGATGTGGAAGCTCTGAAAGACAAGTACCAGATAGAGGCGCACATTAATTCCGAATACTTCGGTCTTGAGCAGTGGAAGATTGACTATCTGAAGCGGCAAAAGGCCAAAAACGCGGAATAACAGACCAGCGGGGCAGGCGCTGAATCAATCATGCGCCCACCCCGTTTGTTTCAGACCAGATTGTAGAGAAACACCACCACAATTCCGGCCGGGGTTATAAACTTCAGCACCAGCATAAAGGCTTTGAAGGCACCGCCTTTCAGGCCGATATCCTCCGCCAGCCCTTCCCGGCGGACCGCCCAGCCTGCAAACAGGGCAATCGCCAGCCCGCCCAGCGGCATCATGATGTTCGAAACCAGAAAATCGAGCAGATCAAACACGGTTTTGTCTGCGAAGAAACTGAGGAAGCTCAGTGGGTGCACATCGCTCCACAGGTTGAACGACAAGACCGTACCAATCCCGATAAACCAGACGGCAATACCGCCCGCCAGCGCACTCTTGATGCGGTTTGCACCCTTACGCTCCTCAAGCCATTCAACCACTGGCTCCAGCATGGAGATTGCGGAGGTAATAGCGGCCACCAGCAGCAGGGCGAAGAAAATAGCCCCGAACAGACTGCCGCCACTCATCTGGCCAAAAGCCAGTGGCAGGGTAACGAAGATCAGCCCCGGCCCGGAACCCGGCTCCAGACCATTAGCGAACACCAGCGGGAAGATGGCAAGCCCCGCAAGCAGTGCCACGCCTGTGTCCAGTACGGCAATGGTCATGGCGGTTCTGGCAATATTCACGTTTTTCGGCAGATAGGACCCGTAGGCCATCAGTACGCCGATCCCGATGCTCAGAGTGAATGCTGCATGCCCCAGGGCAATCAGAACCCCCTCGGTGGTCAGACGGCTGAAATCCGGAGAGAACATGAAGCTGACCGCACGGCCAAAGCTGCCGCTGTTCATGGCATAAAACACCATCAGCACCAGCATCAAAAACAACAGCGGCATCAGCATGTTGACGGCTTTTTCAAGCCCCGAACGAACACCCCGGCCAACAATGAACACCACAATGGCCATGAACACCGTGTGCCACAGCAACAGTTCCCAGGGATTTGAGAGCAAGTCGTTAAACCGGCCGCCAATGGCTTCGGCGTCAGCACCCACAAACATCCCCATGGCAGCCCGGCCGATGTACACCAGTGCCCAGCCACCAATAACCGCGTAAAACGAAAGCACCAGAAACGAGGCTAACACACCGTTCCAGCCAATAATGCGCCAACCTTTGCGGGTGCCGTCTGTTTTGGTAAGGGTTCTCATAGACGCCACCGGGCTTTGTCCGCCCCGGCGGCCAATCATAATTTCAGCAATCAGCACGGGCACACCAATGAGGAATATGCACAGCAGGTAAATCAGTACAAACGCACCACCGCCGTTTTCACCGGTGATATAGGGAAATTTCCAGATATTGCCAAGCCCGACGGCCGAGCCGGCGGCCGCCAGAATAAACGCCATTCTGGAGGTCCAGAGGTTGCCCGTCTGCTGGTGGGGGTGAACAGTCTCACTCATTGCTTTCTCCGATTCGTTGTTTTTGTCGGACACTTATCGTTAAAAGCCTCTGTAAAAGAGGCTTTTTCGGTATTGTGTAAGGAGTAGCCTGTGGCTATAGAACGGTGCGGATCGCGCTGGCAACGTCTGGCAAAACCCGGTCATTCAGGCCAGCCATATTCACCCGGCTGCTATCCAACATGTAGATACCATGGGTTTCACGAAGCGCCTGAACCTGCGCCGGCGTAATGCCGAGAAACGAGAACATGCCCCGCTGCCTGGCAATGAAGCCGAAATCGCCGGCCGGTGCCAGTGCTTCTGCAAACGCATGCCGCAATCCGAGAATGCGGTTGCACATGCCATCCAGTTCGCGTTTCCACTGATTCCGCAGAACCCCATCGCCGAGAATGGTTTCAACAATGGCAGCCCCGTGCGCAGGCGGCATGGAATAGTGAGAACGAACCACACTTAACAACTGGCTGGTGGCGGCTTTGTTAATCGCGTCTGTTTCAGAGACCAGCATCAGGGCGCCGGTGCGCTCCCGGTACAGGCCGAAGTTCTTGGAACAGGAAGCGGCAGCCACCATTTCCGGAACCTGGCTGGCAAGGTAACGCAGGCCCGCGGCATCCTCATCAAGGCCGCTGCCCAGGCCCTGATAGGCCATATCCACAAAGGGCAGTAAGCCCTTACGCTGAATCAGGGCCGTTACTGTCTGCCACTGCTCAAACGTCAGGTCTGCCCCCGATGGGTTGTGGCAGCAACCGTGCAGCAAGACCACGTCCCCGGCTTTCGCACCCTCAAAGGCCTCAAGCATGGCGGGGAAATCTACCGTTAATGTCTCTCGGTTGAGATACGCATATTCGCGAATGTTCAGGCCAGCGCCGCCGAGCAGTGGCATATGGTTGGCCCAGGTGGGAGTGCTGACCCACACTGTGGTGTCTGGCTGGCACAACCTGAGAAACTCCGCAGCCATGCGCAGGGCGCCACAGCCGCCGGGGGTCTGGATAACCGACACCCGGCCATCGCGAATCAGGCTGTTGTCTTCACCCAGAATGAGCCACGCCATCAGTTCATTGAAGCCGGCGGCTCCGGCGGGCCCCACATAGCTCTTGGTGGTTTCACCCTCAAGCAGCCGGCGCTCGGCTTCGTGAACAGCCGCCATAATGGGCGTGTTGCCAGTGTCGTCTTTATAAACGCCAACCCCGAGATCAATCTTGCCGGGCCTGGCATCATCACGGAACATCTGCATCAATTGCAGAATAGGGTCCTGGGGTAACGGGCGAAGCGCCTCAAACATGATCTGCCTCCTCGACATCTGCCTGTTGGGTACGAATCAGCGTGGGCCGGCCGGTATCCAGTGCCTGAATCAGCTGTGCCTGTTTCTGCTGCACACCCTTCGCAGCCTGCTCACGCACCGGGCCGTAGCCGCGAATTTCGGAGGCAAGCTCCGCCAGTTGCAGGAAGGTGTCGTAGTTGCTGGTACCCAGCTCCCGGACAATACGCTCTGTCAGCAGCTGGTACTCTTTCAACTGGGCCCGTTCCAGTTTCCGGTCAGCCGAGTAGCGGAAAGGATCAATGGCCGTGCCACGCAGCACCCGGAATTTCGCCAGCAGTTTGAAGGCCCGGAACATCCAGGGGCCAAACCGGCGCTTTCTGGGCCGGCCCTGGGCATCGGTGCCACGGTTCATAATGGGCGGAGCCAGATGGAAGTGAATTTTGAAGTCGCCCTCAAAGGTATTATTCACCTCTTTCATGAAGTCGGTTTCTGCAAACAGACGGGCCACTTCGTACTCGTCTTTGTAAGCCATAAACCGATACAACTGCTGAGCCACGGCGCGGGTCAGTAACTGGTTATTCTCACCCAGCTTTTCCTCCGCTTCACGCACCTGTTTTACCTGGGCAACATAACGGTCTGCCCAGCGGCGGTTCTGATAATTCACCAGATGCTGGTGGCGGGTCTCGATCAGTTCATCCAGCGTGGGTTCTGGTTTGATTTCTTCAACCTGCACCCCGCCGGAGTTCAGCAGATCCAGAATCACGTTCAGATCGGTGGCCGCAATACGGCCCCAGCCGAAGGCCTCTTTGTTGCGATCAACCGCCACACCATTCAGCTCTATGGCCCGGATCAGCGCTGCCTGAGACAGCGGAAGCAATCCCCGTTGCCACGCAAAGCCAAGCATCATCACGTTGGAGAACACGGTGTCGCCCATCAGCTTCTCGGCAATGCCGTTGGCATCCAGCCGCGCAAAGTTGCTTTCACCCACAGCATCGCGAATCAGGTCCAGGCGTTTGTCGGCCTGCATGTCGGCATCCCGGAACAACACATAATCCGCAGTGGGCAGTTCGGCCTCATTGGCCACCACACGGGTATGGTCCGGCCGCAGAACGCTCAGTGCTTTCTGGGACGACGCCACCACCAGATCACAGGCCACCACAGCATCGGCCTGGCCATTGCTGATGCGTACCTGATTCAGTTTGTCCGGCGTCGGGGCCATGCGAACGTAGCTGAGTACGGTGCCGCCCTTCTGGGCAAAACCCGTGAAATCGAGCACCGACGTACCCTTGGCCTCCAGATGAGCCGCCATAGTGATCAACTGGCCCACGGTAACCACACCTGTACCACCAACACCACCGACCAGCACATCGTAGGAGCCGCTCAGTTCCGGTAATACCGGTTCAGGAACACCTTTGAGCTTGCTGGTCAGCACAGAGCCGGTGTCCATACCACGGGATTTCCGTAACTGGCCGCCTTCGATGGTGACGAAGCTCGGGCAGAAACCGTTCACACAGGAGAAGTCTTTGTTACAGGACGACTGGTCAATCTTCCGCTTGCGGCCCAGTTCGGTTTCACGGGGCACCACTGACAGGCAGTTGGACTGAACGGAGCAGTCGCCACACCCCTCACACACATGGTGGTTGATAAAGGTACGTTTGGCAGGGTCCGGGTATTGTTTGCGCTTGCGACGACGGCGCTTTTCCGCGGCGCAGGTCTGGTCGTAGATCAGTACGGTACAACCCGGAATGTCGCGCAGTTCCCGCTGAACCTTGTCCAGCTCTGAACGGTCGTGAAAGGTGACGTCGTCCGGGAACTGGTTTTTATGGCCATCGTACTTTTCCGGTTCGTCACTGAGCACCACCACCCGGCGCACACCCTCGGCGGTTACCTGATTGGCAATCATCGGAACGGTAATCTGGCCATCCACCGGCTGGCCACCGGTCATGGCAACGGCATCGTTGAACAGAATTTTGTAGGTGATGTTAATACCGGCCGCAATGGCCTGGCGGATGGCCATGGAACCGGAATGGAAATAGGTGCCCTCACCCAGATTCTGGAACACATGGGGGTTGCCGGTATAGCGGCTCTTGCCGATCCAGTTAACCCCTTCGCCGCCCATCTGGATCAGCGATTCGGTGTTGCGGCCCATCCAGGACGCCATAAAGTGACAACCTATGCCCGCCAGCGCCTTGCTGCCTTCCGGCACTTTGGTTGAGGTGTTGTGAGGGCAGCCGGAGCAGAAATACGGCAGGCGTTTAACACCGCCAGGGTCCTGGGCATTGCTCATGGTGTTGATGGCCGCCAGGCGTTCGCTGAAATCCTCACCAAAGAACCGGCCCAGGCGGGCCGCCAGAAAGCCTGCTACCAGCTTCGGACTCAGTTCGCCTACATAGGGAATCAGCGGCCGGCCCAGTTCATCCTGCTTGCCGGTAATCAGAACCTCGCCGGGGCGATCGGGTTCGGACATGGCTTCTTTGATCTGGCTTTCGATAATGCCGCGCTTTTCCTCGATAACCAGCACTTCTTCTTTGCTGTGTACAAAATTGAGAATGCCGCGGCGCTCGATTGGCCACACCAGCCCGACCTTGTAGATATCCAGCCCCAGCTTGCGGGCCTGTTCTTCATCAATTCCCAGCAGGCTGAGGGCTTCCATCAGGTCCAGATGGCCTTTGCCGGTAGTTACGATACCGAAGCGGGCTTCCGCATTGTCATACAGGCAGCGGTCAATGGGGTTGGCACGGGCAAAGGCCTGAACGGCCGCCAGTTTATGCTCGATACGGGTTTCCAGCTGAGGCCCGGGCAAATCCGGCCAGCGGTAGTGCAGTCCGGTTTCCGGCGGCGTGAAATCATCCGGAGTGACAAACTCCGGCAGCGGGGGCAGTTCTACCGAGGCCGCACTTTCCACCGTTTCAGACACGGCTTTGAAGCCCACCCAGCAACCGCTGTACCGGGAGAGTGCGTAACCCCACAGGCCGAATTCCAGATATTCTGCGATATTGGCCGGGTTAATCGTGGGCATGAAAAAGCTCATGAACGCCACATCCGACTGATGCGGCATGGACGACGACACGCAGCCGTGGTCATCGCCGGCTACCACCAGCACACCGCCATGGGGAGAGCTGCCATAGGTAGTGCCGTGCTTGAGGGCATCCCCGGCCCGGTCAACACCCGGCCCTTTGCCATACCAGAGGCCAAACACGCCATCCACCTGGCGGTCTTCATCGGTCTCTACCTGCTGGGTGCCGAGCATGATGGTGGCTGCGAGGTCTTCATTCACAGCGGGCACAAAATCAATGCCATTGTTATCCAGCAGGGTTTTGCTTTGCCACAGGGCAAGATCGTAAGAACCAAGCGGGGACCCCCGATAACCACTCACCATACCAGCGGTGTTAAGTCCCAGTTTGCGGTCCAGCGCAGCCTGCATCAGAGGTATGCGAACCAGCGCCTGAGAACCGGTCAGGAATACCCGGCCAGATTCCCGCAGATAACGGTCTTCAAGTTGGTAGTTATCCAGCTCAGGGGGTTCCGATTGCGAATTTTCGGGTTGTGATTTCCCCGGCTGAGAGATGTCGACGGACATAACGCTCTCCTTATTGTCGATTTTATGACCAAAAGTCTAGAGGTAAGTTCGCCAAAGGTGCTTTCTTATTGAATAAGAAATTTTTAATTTTACGAAAGGCTCTTTGATAAATGACAATAGAGCGCAAGATCCTTTGATTAAAATCAGGTGTTACCAAATGAAACACACAGAATTGGACAAACTTGATCAGAAAATCCTGGCCACATTGCAGCGGGACGGGCGCATCAGTAATCAGCAGTTGGCGGAACAGGTGGGGTTATCACCAGCGGCGTGCTGGCGACGGGTAAGAACGCTCGAGGAAACCGGCATCATCACCGGGTACAGTGCCCTTGTTGCTCCTGACCGCATCGGCCAGGGGTTATGTGTACTGGTCAATCTGTCCCTTCAACGGCACTCCATCGACAGCACCGTGGAAATCGAACAACAGGTAAGCAGCTACCCGGAAGTGCTCCAGTGCTTTGCGGTTACCGGTAATGCCGATTTTGTCTTGCGGGTGATCGTGCCAGACATGGCCAGTTACGACCGGTTTCTGAATGAGAAGATATTTACACTGCAGGGAATTGCGCAGGTGCATTCCAATTTCTCCCTGCGGGAAATCAAAAATACCCAGACCATTCCCGTGACAGAACTGGATTAGACGCTGAAAGGGAAACCTGTCATTTCCCTTTCAGATCGTGCTGACCTACTTTCAGGCGGGGTCGGTCGGTTTCCGCTTCCGTCAGTGGCGGGCATTCACGCATGGAGTTATGAGAACGTGCCGTCAGTGCCTGGTATTCCCGGGTGCCCTGCTGCTTCCAGCCAACTTCTTTATCGCTCAACGGTCGCAACACCCTGGCCGGTGCCCCCACAATCAGTGAGGCCGGTTCGCAACTGAAACCAGATTTAACAAACGCGGCCGCGCCAACGATGGAGCGGGCAGCAATCACCGCTTCATCCATCACCACCACATTCATGCCAACCATGGCATCTTCTTCAATAACACAGCCGTGCAACACGGCCCCATGGCCGATGTGGCCGTTCACACCGATAACCGCATCACGGCCGGGAAAAGCATGGACCACACAGGTGTCCTGCAGGTTCGAACCCTGAGCCATAATAATCCGGCCAAAATCTCCCCGTAATGAGGCGCAGGGGCCCACGTAGCAGTCTGGCCCTATGCGTACATCGCCAATCAATACGGCGGTTGGGTGCACATAAGCCGAAGGGTGCACAACCGGCGTGACACCATCAATCTGATAACAGGGCATAAGCGCCTCCTGAGAATGTGTTTTATTTTTACACTCTAAACACTTTTTTATGTATCAGAACACCTGACAGCTGCCACAAAAGCACTTGCCCGGCGAATCAAGGCTGCCCAAAAGAGCTCTAAGACTAAAGGCTAATATAAAAAATAGCCTTTCAAATCAGCAAAATAGACGCCTTAAATTTACGCCTCAGGCAACGTGATACAAAAACATCATTCCGATTTATTGACCGGTATCAATTTAAACCTATACTCTTATCACATTAACGAGGACGCAATACCGTCCGTCAGAAAATGCCTTGATAACAGTCAGGCTGCACGAACAAACCTTCAAACACGCATTGCCGGAACTGCTATGCCACAGATACTGCTCTCGGAAGGGCCGGTTCAGGGCGTTCGTCTGTTAACGCTGAACCGTCCTGAAGCCCTCAATGCCCTTAATACTGCCCTGCTTGAAGCTCTGAGCAACGAGCTGGATGCCGCCGAATCTGATCCCGATACCCGCGCCCTGGTTCTTACCGGCAGTGAGCGGGCGTTTGCCGCCGGTGCCGACATCAACGAGATGGCGGAACGTGATCTGGTAGGCATGCTTGAGGACCCGCGCATTCACCACTGGGCCCGTATTGCCCACTTTACCAAGCCACTGATTACCGCGGTTAACGGCTTCTGCCTGGGTGGCGGCTGTGAATTGGCCATGCATGGCGACATTATTATTGCCGGTACCAATGCGCGGTTCGGCCAACCTGAAATAAACCTTGGCATTATGCCCGGCGCTGGTGGTACCCAACGCCTGGTGCGCGCCGTTGGCCAGTCGCTGGCCATGCAAATGGTGCTGACCGGTGAACCAATCAATGCCCGCAAGGCACTGGATGCCGGGCTGGTGAGTGAAATCTGCCAGCCAGAGCTAACAGTTGAGCGCGCCATGGCCATCGCCCGCACCATCGCCTCTAAAGGCCCCATCGCCGTGCAACTGGCCCGCGAGGCCGTGCAACGGGCCGAGGATATGGACCTGGCAGCCGGCCTGAGGTTTGAGCGCCACGCCTTTACCATCCTGGCCGCAACGGACGATCGGCGGGAAGGGCTTGACGCGTTCCGGAACAAACGCAAACCGGAGTTTTCCGGGCGCTGAGTCCGGACAGATTAATAACATCACCCGAAGCGATTCATCCGGGTTTCACTGCTATTACAAGGATTTCTCCATGACAGAGCAGAGTGTGCTTCTCGAAATCGACCAGGGCATTGCCAAAGTTACCCTGAACCGCCCAAACAGCCTCAACAGCTTTAATGTTGAGATGCATGAACAGATGCGCGCGGCACTGAAAGCCATTCGGAATGATCACAGCGTGCGGGTCATGCTGCTGACCGGGAACGGTCGCGGCTTCTGTGCCGGCCAGGATTTATCCGACCGTAATGTGAAACCCGGGGCCGAAGCGCCGGACCTGGGGTTCTCCATTGAAACCTATTACAACCCGATGCTGCAGGCCATTCGTGACCTGCCCATGCCGGTTATCTGCGCGGTAAACGGAGTAGCAGCGGGGGCAGGTGCCAACATTGCACTGGTGTGTGACATCGTACTGGCGGCACGCTCTGCGAACTTTATTCAGGCCTTTTGCAAGATTGGTCTTATTCCTGACTCGGGCGGCACCTGGACCCTGCCGCGCGCGGTTGGAATGGCCCGGGCAAAAGGTCTGGCCTTACTGGGTGACAAACTGAGTGCTGAAAAGGCCGAGCAGTGGGGCATGATCTGGCAGTGCGTGGAAGACGACGCCCTGCAGGACGAAGCCATGAAACTGGCCCGCCATTTCGCCACTCAGCCCACCAAAGGCCTGGCGATGATCAAGCGGGCCCTGCACGCAAGCACCAACAACAGCTTTGAGGAGCAGGTACTGGTAGAGCGCGACCTGCAAAGACTGGCCGGCCGCACCGAGGATTACCGTGAAGGCGTCGCCGCCTTCATGGAAAAGCGCACACCTGATTTCAAGGGGAAATAAGCCATGCAGCCACTTGCTACCGACACCCCCGTTGCCGTTATCGGTGCCGGAGCCATGGGTTCTGGCATTGCTCAGGTAGCTGCGCAGGCCGGCCACCAGGTTTTTCTGCTCGATCAACGCGAGGGCGCTGCCGAGGCAGGCCGCCAAAGTATTGCCAGGCAGCTGCAACGCAGGGTCGATAAAGGAAAGATGGAGCAGTCCGCACTGGATGAGCTTCTTGAACGCATCCACCCTGTTAACGAGCTGAGCGAACTTGCGGAAGCCGGCCTGGTGATTGAAGCCATCGTTGAAGATCTGGGCATTAAGCGCGGCCTGCTGGCCGACCTTGAGGCCGTTTGTGGCGATGACACCATTCTGGCGACAAATACGTCATCCATCTCCATTACCGCACTGGGTGCCGAGATGAAACACCCGGGGCGGCTGGCAGGCATGCACTTCTTTAATCCGGCGCCGCTCATGGCACTGGTTGAGGTCATCAAAGGCCTGGCTACCCGCGATGACGTTGCACAGCGTGTGTACGCAACTGCCGACGCCTGGGGAAAGAAGCCGGTGATTGCCACCTCGACACCCGGGTTTATTGTTAACCGGGTAGCCCGGCCATTCTATGCAGAAAGCCTCCGGCTGCTGCAGGAGCAAACGGCAGACGGCGCCACGCTGGATGCCCTGCTGCGGGAAGCCGGTGGTTTCCGCATGGGGCCCTTTGAACTGACCGACCTTATTGGCCACGACGTAAATTACGCCGTTACCTCCTCGGTATTTAATGCCTACTACCAGGACACCCGCTTTCTGCCATCGCTTGTGCAGAAGGAGCTGGTCGAAGCTGGCCGACTGGGCCGCAAGAGTGGTCAGGGCTTTTACAGTTACGGCGACGGCGCACAAAAGCCGGCACCGGCAACAGCGGAATCCACAGACAGCGACACCAACACCCTGATTGTGGAAGGTGACGCCGGCCCCCTGGCCACACTGGTTACTCGTCTGGGCGATAGCGGCCTGACGATTATTGAACGGGACGGCCCTGGCCGCCTGCGCTTTGGCGAGGCCGTTCTGGCCCTCACCGATGGCCGCATGGCGACCGAGCGGGCAGCCGCCGAGGTGTGTGATAACCTGATTCTGCTCGACCTGGCCTTCGACTACGCACAGGCCAGCCGCCTCGCGATTGCCGCTGCGGACCAGGCATCGCCACAGGCTGCCCGTGACGCTTGTGCCCTGTTGCAGCGCGCCGGTATTGCCGTCAGCCAGATCGCAGACCGGCCAGCACTGGTGGTTATGCGCACGGTTGCCACTCTGGCCAACGAAGCGGCCGACGCGGCACTGCACGGTGTTGCCTCTGTTAGCGACATAGACCTGGCCATGAAAGCCGGCCTGAACTACCCGGAAGGCCCGCTGCGCTGGAGCGACAGCCTTGGTTCTGACCTTCTGCACACCGTACTGACACACCTTCAGCAAAGCTACGGCGAAGACCGGTACCGGCCTGCGTTGTTGCTACGGAAAAACCGATTTGCCGACAAGGGGTTTTATTCATGAGCAACGAACATCTCGCACCCGATGCGCAAAAACTGGCACAGGACTGCGCAGAATCCATGTACGAGCGGGACGAAGCCAGCCGCCATCTCGGCATGACGATTACCCAGGTCTCTCCGGGCAAAGCCACGGTCACCATGCCGGTCACCCGCATGATGATTCAGGGCCATGGCTCCTGTCATGGCGGTTACCTGTTCACCCTTGCGGATTCGGCCTTTGCCTTTGCCTGCAACAGTTACAACAAGGCCACGGTGGCCTCTGGCTGCACCATTGATTACATGCTGGGCGCGCGCGAGGGCGACCTGCTTACCGCAAACGCAGTTGAGCAGTCACGGGGCAACCGTACCGGGGTTTACGACATCACAGTTACCAACCAGAGCGGCCACGTGGTTGCCCTGTTTCGCGGCAAATCCTATCAGGTGCGTGGCGAAGTCATTCAGTCGGAGAATAATCAATGAGCGATGAAAAACGCCTTCAGGATGCCTACATAGTAGACGCCGTACGCACCCCCATCGGCCGCTACGGTGGCGCACTGGCCACCGTACGCGCTGACGACCTGGGCGCCATTCCCATCAAAGCCCTGAAAGACCGCCACAGCGATCTGGACTGGTCAGCCATCGACGATGTGCTCTACGGCTGTGCCAATCAGGCTGGCGAAGACAATCGCGACGTGGCCCGCATGTCACTGCTGCTGGCCGGCTTACCCGTAGACGTGCCGGGCAGCACCATCAACCGACTGTGTGGCTCGGGTATGGATGCCATTGGCAGTGCCGCCCGCGCCTTGCGTACCGGTGAGGCCGGCCTGATGCTGGCTGGCGGTGTTGAGTCTATGTCGCGTGCGCCCTTTGTGATGGGTAAGGCCGATACCGCGTTCAGCCGCAAAGCGGAAATGTACGACACCACCATCGGCTGGCGCTTTGTAAACCCGGTTCTGAAAAAACAGTACGGCATTGATTCCATGCCAGAAACCGCCGAAAACGTGGCGGCTGATTTCAGCATCTCCCGGGAAGACCAGGATACCTTTGCCCTACGCAGCCAGCAGCGTACTGCTGCCGCACAGAAGGCTGGCCGGTTTGATAACGAAATCGTGCCTGTGAGCGTACCGCGCCGCAAACAGGACCCGCTGACGGTGGATACCGACGAACACCCCCGGGAAACCAGCCTGGACAAACTCGCCGCCCTGCGGACACCCTTCCGTGAAGGCGGCAGTGTGACGGCGGGCAACGCTTCTGGCGTCAACGACGGTGCCTGTGCCCTGCTGCTGGCCAGTGGCGAAGCACTGAAAGTACACAACCTGAAACCCCGCGCCCGGGTGGTCGCCATGGCCACCGCCGGTGTTGAACCGCGCATTATGGGCATGGGCCCGGCCCCGGCTACCCGCAAGGTACTGAAAACAGCCGGCCTTGCACTCGCCGATATGGACGTGATCGAGCTGAACGAGGCCTTTGCTGCCCAATCGCTGGCCGTTCTGCGGGACCTGGGATTGCCCGACGACGCTGAACACGTAAACCCCAATGGCGGAGCCATTGCACTGGGCCACCCTCTTGGCATGAGCGGCGCGCGCCTGGTAACGACCGCGCTGAACGAACTGGAACGCCGCCATCAGCAAGGCCAGAACGCCCGATACGCCTTGTGCACCATGTGTATTGGTGTCGGCCAGGGCATTGCATTAATTATAGAGCGCGCCGACAGCGCCCACGAATAACAAGACAGGACACCACCATGTATCTACCCATGCATAAACTCGGAAAGCTGGATCGGATGGAAACAGCCAGCGTGGATGAACTTCGCCATGAGCAGCTTCAGCGCTTGCGCTGGAGTGTCTGGCACGCCTACACCAACGTGCCCCATTACCGGAATGCTTTTGATGAGATTGGCCTGAAGCCGATGGACATCAACACTCTGGAGGACCTGGCCAAGGTGCCCTTCACCACCAAGGACAGCCTGCGGAATAACTACCCGTTCGGTATGTTCGCCGTCCCCATGGACAAGGTGGTTCGGGTACACGCCTCCAGCGGCACCACCGGCAAGCCAACCGTGGTGGGTTACACCCAAAGCGACATCAATACCTGGGCCGACGTGGTTGCGCGTTCTATTCGTGCCGGCGGCGGCAGCGCCGGCGACAAGATTCATGTTGCTTATGGCTACGGCCTGTTTACCGGCGGGCTGGGTGCGCACTATGGTGCAGAACGCCTGGGTTGTACGGTGATTCCCATGTCGGGCGGGCAAACCGAGAAGCAGGTTCAGCTCATCAAGGATTTCGAGCCGGACATTATTATGGTTACGCCTTCCTACATGCTGAATATTGCGGACGAAATGGAGCGCCAGGGCATTGATCCGAAAAAACTACCACTGCGTCTGGGCATATTCGGAGCTGAGCCCTGGACCGATGAAATGGGCCGGGAAATAGAAGAACGCATGGGTATTCAGGCTCTGGACATTTACGGCTTGTCGGAAGTGATGGGCCCGGGCGTTGGTATGGAGTGCCTGGAAACCAAAGACGGCCCGACCATCTGGGAAGACCATTTCTACCCGGAAATCATCAATCCGGATACCGGAGAAGTGCTACCCGATGGCGAATACGGTGAACTGGTATTTACCTCACTGACCAAAGTGGCCATGCCCGTGCTGCGGTACCGCACCCGGGACCTCACCCGCCTGCTGCCCGGCACAGCACGCCCCATGCGCCGCATCGACAAAATCACCGGCCGCAGCGACGACATGCTGATCATTCGTGGCGTGAACGTCTTCCCTACCCAGATTGAAGAGCAGGTACTCAAGTGCCGCGCGCTGGCCCCTTACTACGAAATTGAAGTGTACAAGAAGGGCAACCTGGATTGTGTGGACGTTCGGGTAGAACTGCAGCCAGGCGCTGAAGGTGGCGACATCAAAGAGCATGCCGCCAAAGAACTGAGCCACCACATCAAATCATATATCGGCATCAGTACACGGGTACTGGTACAGGACTCAGGCACCCTCGCCCGCTCTGAAGGCAAGGCCAGGCACGTGTTCGACCGCAGGAAAGATTAATACCCATGGCCGGGAAACCCGGCCATTTATTTTTTCTAGCGATATTGCCGAATAAAAAGGAATCATTAATAGTTTAATTTTATTCCTTTTTATTCAGTTGCTTAATGAATCACCAAGGCACCACAAACAAAAACATGATACGCGAGAACTGGCTTTGACATTTATCACGTATCATATAGTATTGAATCATAGCCTGTGACCTGTCACGGGGG
>CAYUTG010000018.1:0-26585 GCA_964447555.1 uncultured Marinobacter sp. | reverse complement strand
CAGGCTTCGCAGAAAGGCAAAAAAGCTGGGACGCCAGGGTGAGCCGTCGCACGTTTATCTTATGGTAACCAGCTTCCGGATTGATGCGGCCACAACCGCCAAGGTGTATGAGTCCATCATTCGCGAAGCTATGGCGTGTGGTTGGCCGACCACCGTTGTCGCCTCCATTGTGGAACTGTCCGATGAAATGCTGATGCGCGCCTTGTGGCAGCGGATGAATCCTCCGGGGCATATCACTCTGCGGCTGGTCCGAATTCCGGGTACCGGCAAGCGTGATGGCCTGGCCTATGGCTTCCGGACAATTTCCCGGGATGTTCCCGATGACCGCGCTGTGGTCGCCGTTATTGATGGCGATACGGTTCTGAACCCGGGAGTTGTGCGGGCAACGGCACCTTACTTTCAACTGATGCCCAATGTGGGCGCGCTGACCACCAACGAGTTTTGTGAGGTACACGGCAGCTATCTGATGTCCGAGTGGCACAAACTCCGGTTTGCTCAGCGGCATATAAATATGTGTTCCATGGCGCTGTCTCGCCGGGTGCTGACGCTAACGGGGCGAATGTCGGTGTTCCGTGCCAGTGTGGTTACCCGTCCCGAATTTATTGGTGATGTGGAATACGATTCGCTCCGGCACTGGCGTCTGGGACGGTTCCGGTTTCTGACCGGCGACGACAAATCCAGCTGGTTTAGCATGATGCGCCTGGGCTACGACACCTTCTACGTGCCAGATGCGTCAATCCACACGGTGGAGCACCCGCCAGATCCGAGTTTTCTCCGGTCTTCCCGGCAGTTGATGTTCCGGTGGTATGGCAACTCGTTACGCCAGAACACCCGCGCGACCAAGCTCGGCCCGCGCCGGCTGGGGTGGTTTACCTGGTACATCCTCTGGGATCAGCGGATTTCCATGTGGACCAGCATTCTGGGGCTGACGGCTGCAATTTTTGCCGCTATCAAATATTCGGGCGTCATTCTGCTGGCGTACCTGCTGTGGATTGGCCTGACCCGGCTGGTGCTGACGGCACTGCTGATGGCAACTGGCCACCCGGTAGGGCCCGCCTACCCGGTCATTCTCTACTTTAACCAGATATTCGGTTCGCTGATGAAGATATACGTCTTCTTTCGCCTGGACCGGCAATCCTGGACCCGGCAGAAAACCAGTTACAGCACCAATTCTGCATCCTTTCAGCAACGGCTGAACCGGTGGTCATCACGAGTGATGACCTTCTCCGCGATCAGCGTGTTTCTGGCAACGGTTATGTACATCGTTTAAGCCGTACAGCACCAGGGAAAGGATTTTTACAATGAGACCAAATAATTCAAGGGTTTAATCAATGAATACGGCAGCAATCGCACCCCAGTTTGTCCACGAGTCCGAGGCACAGAGGCAGTTTGCACGGGTTCGTATGCCGGCAAAGCTGTTCGTCCGGATTGACGGCACCATGATGAGATTCCAGGTGGCAGATGTGTCTGCCGGAGGGGTCAGTATTCATCTTGGCAACGAACATTTGCGCCAGGGCCAGGTATACAACGGCCGGCTGGTGTTCAAGGTTGATGGTTTTGATTTCTCGGTGGATGTGGATTTCGTACCCAGAAACCTGGGCGGTGACAGCGATCGGTGTGGTTGTGAGTTCCAGAACCTGGGCGCGAACGAAATATCCGCATTGCGTTACCTGATTACGGCATTTCTCAGTGGCGAGATCATTACCGCGGGAGACGTGCTCAATACCTTGTCTCGTGAAAATTTCACGAAATCCCGGAAGGGCAAATCCAGCCAGCCGCTGGGTTTCTTCGCCAGCATGAGGGCGATGGTCATGAGCCTCGTCGTCATGGCGGTGGGCATTATTGCGGTCGCATTTATTGGCTACCAGCTCTGGCAGGTGTGGTTTGTCACAACGGCGGAATCCGCCATGGTTGCCTCTGAGAATATTCCTGTCCGTGTGCCTAAAGATGCCAAGGTAACAACTCTGGTTAAGGCAGGCGAGCGGGTTAAGGCAGGGCAGGCCATCGCCACGTTTGATGCCCCGATGCTGGCCTACGTAAATGAACTGGTAGGCAACGGAACCTACAGCATTGAGCAGGTGGAAGAACTGCTTGGCCAGAGCGTGCGCGGCACACTCACCAGCCCCTGTGACTGCAAGGTTCTTAACCTGCTGCCGGCGCAGGACCAGTACATGAGCAAAGGTGAGCAGCTTGCGATGATGGTGCCGGCCGATGCCTCTGCACACATTATTGCCCGCTTCAGTTTTGAAGATAGCGAGAAGTTGCGGGAGGGCGAGTCGGTCACACTGCGTCTTCCGGGTGGAGATACCCAGTCGGGGAAAATTGAATCGCTTTACGTAGACGCGGAGCAGCCTAATCAGCCAGGCAGCGCCATTAACGCTCTGATTCAGGCTGATGAGCCACTGCCTATGGAATCGGTCGGCCGCCCGATTGGTGTCACCGTGGATACCTTTCAGATGGACGCTGTGAATGGTCTGGTCAATCGCGTCACAGGCAAATAAGCGGAGCACTGGTGATGTTTCACAAAACGTGCGCGCTCGGTGTTCTGGTCGTTGTACTGGCAGGTTGTAGCGGTATTCCTGACATCAAGCGAGCTCAGCAGGAAGCAGCGGCCGGCAACATCGCCGCTGCCAGAGCCCAGTTAGAGGAGCTTGCCCGGTTCGGTATTACCGATGCCCAGATTGAGCTGGGTGATCTGTACGCTGATGAAGATTCTGAGGCGCAGCAGGCGAAAGCCCTGCACTGGTACCGGCAGGCGGCGGAACAGGGTAGCGACCGGGCCTGGCTAAGGCTGGGCAAGTTTCTTGCCCGTGAGGGGCGAACCCCTCAACAGCGCGCAAAAGGTGAACGGTATCTTAAGAAGGCACTCGCCGAAGGCGATAACAGTGCCCTGATGCCACTGATCACCCTGTACCTTGATTATGCCGGGGAGTTTCCCAGGGCCCAACCCCGGAGGTGGATTGATCGCGCCCGGGCTGAAGGCGTTCCGGCGGGGGATCTTGCATTGGCGAGGTACTACCTCATGACCGGGCAACTGAATGGCCGGGCCGGAGAAATCATGTCTCTGTGTGAGCCCATTGCAGAAACCCAGCCGGGTTGCCTGACCATTCTTGCGCAGGTGTATCTGAGCCAGAACCGGAAAGAGGCGTTCGATACCCTGGTTGATCGTGCTCAGACAGCCTGGGAGGCCGGCCGCATTCGGGACCGTGATCTCTATCTTTTTGCTCGCTGGGTCTCCGGTGATGAATCTCCGGCCAAACAGGTGGCGCTCACTAACCGCCTGTATGAGCAGCTGATTCCGGATTATGTACCAGCTATGACGGCGCGGGCGCGGTTGATTATGGACAACACCTATCTGGCAGATGCCGATGAGGTAATCAGCCTGCTCGAGGCATCCCGGGTCAGGGGCGATCTAAAAGCATCACTAACCCTTGCACGGCTTTACGAGCGGGGTCGCATGGTGCCGCTGACTCCGAAAAAAGCCATTAAGTACGCGCAGGAAGCCAGCAAAAAGTATCCGTCTGCCGAGTACCTTCTGGGGCGCATTTATCAGCGTGGCTATCTGGGAGAAGCCGAGCCGGAAAAGGCAAAAAACTACCTGCTTAGTGCCGCCCGGCGTGGCTTCCCGAAGGCGGACTATTTAATGGCCGTGATGTTCTGGGAGGGCAAAGGCATTGAAGTTAACAAGGCGTACGCCTGGGCCTTCGCGTTACTGGCCTACGACGGCGGCGTTGAGAGGGCCAAAGAGTTGTTGCTGGAAATGGTGCCAACCATGCCCCATGCCCTGGAGCTGAAAGCAGAGGCCATTGCAGACCGGGAAAAGGCAGCACGCCGGCAATTGGCCAGAGCCGCGGCAGCGTCTGCCGGTACACATACACCTCAGGGAGGCTAACGCACATGGCAATTGAAAAAACCAAGAGATTGCAGAGTTTTCTGGTAGTGGCTGGCTGCGCTATGACCATGCCCGCATTCGCACAGGGCCAGACAGAAGGGATATCAGAGCTGTCCTACCCGCGGCTTGCAACGTTTTCAACAGACGCCAAGCTCAGCGTGATCAGTGAAAGTGACCGCCGGCTTGGCCTGGTGCCGGGAAAAGATACCGGCTCGGATGAGCTTGGCCTTGATATCAAACCTGAATGGGTCTGGCAGTTGTCGCCCCACTGGCGATCAAAACTCAGACTGCAGGCGTTTGGTGCTACCGGGCAGGTCGATGTCAGCGATGAAATCGGCGGGACCACAACCACAACCGATGGGTTCCTGGGGTTACGGGAAGCCTGGCTTGATTACAACGGGCTGAGCAGTTACCCGGGTGAATCGGTTCGGTTCGGGCGCGAACGCCTCAAAGAAGACACCGGCCTGTGGTGGGACGATGACCTCACGCTGGTGCGCTGGATTTTCAATACCACCCTGCTGGATACCACCGTCGGGCTGGCGAACAAAGTATCGGAGGCCCGCACCGATGTCAGTGAGCTCAACAAGGATGAACAGGATATTGCGCGGCTGTTTGCCAGCACCCGATGGCAGTGGCGCAAGGATCACTATCTGACATTTCTGGCAACCCACTCAGAGCGATATGGCGATGAGCAAGACCCGGCAGCCCATCCGGAAGACGGCTACCCCGATCGTGTCACGGAATCGCTGACCTGGGTTGGCATTCGTGCCGATCAGGCGTATTACGACTGGCACTCAACCAGCACCATCCAATACCTTGCCTCGTTTGGTGCCGTAGCGGGTGAAGACGCCAGTATTACAGCGAACTCCAGTGCCCCGCTGGGCTACACCCGTGAAGAGCGTGATGTGTCTGGCTGGGCAGCCGATCTGGGGCTGCGCGCACAACTGCTTGAAAACCCCCGCTGGGTGGTTGGTATGCAAGGTGCCATTGCCTCCGGTGGTGATGAGCCGGGTAAATCCGATGCCTTCAGGCAAACCCAGATGGAAAGCAACCGTGCCCGGTTTACCGGCACCCGTTCCCTGGTGGCACGTTTTGGCGAGGCCTACCAGCCAGAATGGAGCAACATCAAGGTAGCCACCCTGTACACCGCAATTTCAGACCGCGATACCTGGGATGCCAACCTGCTGTACCACCGCTACTGGATGAGCGATGCCGGGGGAACCGTTTACTCCGATCTGGTTGACCCCGGGTTTACAGGAGCCAGCGACGATCTTGGCCAGTCGGTTGATCTGGTGTTGGGCTACTACGGGCTTCAGGGGAAAAGCTGGGCGTCTTTCGATGCCCGGTTACGGGCCGGGGTGTTTATGCCCGGTGATGCCTACGGTGATAACGCAGACAGTGCGCGGCACCGGGTTGTTCTTGATGTCACCAAACGGTTCTAGGGAGAGAGCATGAGGCACCACTGGGCTCTGACCATCGTGTTGGCAATTGTGACTGCCGGCTTGCCGTTGTCTGGCATGGCCCGGTTGTCGCTGGATCTGAAGCCGTCTGAGCCGGCACCAACGTATGGCATGGACGACTATCGCCTGGAATTGCCAGCGGCGGAATCCGTGGCGATGGAACCCCCGGATTTGCCAGATACAGCGCAATATAACCGCACCGCTGTTGAAGCACGATTATCTGAACGCCCGGCAGAGAAACCGGATATCAGTGTCCGGCGCATTGGCGGGGTTAGCGCATTAGGCGATTTTGTCGATGAAGGGCGCGCAAAAGAGTGGGTGGTGCGCCAGCTCTCGCACCCGCAGGCCATTCTGGTAAACAGTGGCAAGGCAACACTGGAGGATGTGTTCCATCAGGTGAGCGACCCGCGGTATATGGAGTTGAACGACGACGGCTCCTACACCATTCGCCTGCCGCTGGTGGTACGCCCTGGGGCCACACTGGTTATCCGCGACAAAACCCTGCGGCTGTCTGAAGAGCGCGGTGCCTTTATTGCGAACGACAGCTCCCTGTTTGTTATTGACAGCGCCATTCTGGGATGGCGGGAAACAGAGAACGGGCCGGCGACCTACCAGAGCGCCGCCAGCTTCCGGCCGTTTTTTGTGGGCTGGGGCGGCAGTAAAACCTTTGTGCTTGGTTCTGAGTTTTCCTATCTCGGGTACAACCAGAGTAAATCCTACGGCTTCACCGTGGCCCAGTACTCAGACTATGACAACAGAAAGCTGCAGCGCCCTGCGCCCAATGCCTGGCTTGTTGAATCTACCTTTAAAGACCTCTATTACGGGTTTTACTGCTACGAAGCCACGGATGTTGCCATTGTTAACAACGTCTACAAAGACAACATCATTTACGGCATTGACCCCCACGATTATTCCAGCCGGCTGCTGATTGCCGGGAATGAAGTTTTCGGAACAAAAAAGAAGCACGGCATCATCATTTCCCGGCAGGTCAACGATAGCTGGATTATAAATAACCGCAGCCACAATAACGGTTTGTCCGGCATCGTTCTCGACCGCCAAAGCCGGCATAACGTTGTTGCCAATAATGTGGTGCACGACAACCAGGGCGATGGCATCGGGCTTTACGAATCGCCGGACAACCTGCTTTGGGGGAACCGGCTGATGAACAACCTGCGTAATGGCGTTCGCGTTCGCAACAGCACCAACGTCGATGTGTACCACAACGTTGCCGTACTGAATGGCACCTTCGGCGTGCTCGGGCAAATCAAGGACCTCTCTGGTACCGGGCGAGACCTGGAAGAAGATTTTTACCATCAGGCCGTTTCCATGAGGGTGGTCGGTGGCAAGCTCGCGGCTAATTCCAGTGGCCCTCTGTCTACCGATAACCCCCGGTATTTTGAAATGTACGGTGTTGATATGCGGTTCCCCCGTTCAGACGCCGGTATTCACTTTGGTGGTGTGCTGGGCAGTTATCAGACCGAAATCTTTGATGCGTTAATGAATAAACACCGGGCCGTTCGTATTGAACCTGCGGCCCTGAACGAGACGCGCAGGGACTGTTTATGGTTTTCTCATCCAATATTTTTCTATTTCTTTTCCTGCCCGCCTTTCTGGGGGTGTACTACCTGACACCATTCCGGCACAGGTCCTGGGTTATTCTGCTGGGCAGCTATGCGTTTTACGCCTGGTGGCGGGTCGATTTTCTGCTGTTGTTCATGGCCGTTACGCTCTGGAATTATCTGATGGGCCTGCGCATACACCGGGCCGGCACAGGAACCGCCCAGGCGCGGAAGTGGGTTGGTATTGGTGTGGCCGGCGATCTGGCCACCCTGGCTTACTTCAAGTACGCCGATTTCGGTATTGGCAGCCTGAACGAAATTGTTACCTCGCTTGGTTACCAGCCTCTCGAACTGGCCCACATCATTCTGCCAATCGGCATCTCGTTTTACATTTTTCAGGCCATTTCCTACGTGGTGGATGTGTACCGGGGCGATACCGAACCAACACGCCGCTTTGTAGACTTTGCGGCGTTCATTGCGTTGTTCCCGCAACTGATCGCAGGGCCGGTACTTCGCTATAAAGACCTTGCGGATCAGTTCACCTACCGGACGCACACCCTCGACAAATTTGGTGAGGGATCTATCCGGTTCATGCAGGGCTTTATCAAGAAGGTCTTTATTGCCGACTCCATTGCGCCACTGGCGAACGGTGCCTTTGCGCTGGCAGACCCATCATCTGCGGATGCCTGGCTGGGCACGCTGGCGTACACGGCGCAACTGTATTTTGACTTCTCCGGCTATTCAGATATGGCCATCGGGCTTGGGCTGATGATGGGCTTCCGGTTTCCCGAAAACTTCAATCAGCCCTACATCAGCCAGAGTATCACCGAGTTCTGGCGGCGCTGGCATATCAGCCTGTCGAGCTGGCTGCGGGATTATCTGTACATCCCCTTGGGCGGTAATCGAAACGGCACGTTTTTCACCTATCGCAACCTGCTACTGACCATGTTGCTGGGCGGGCTTTGGCACGGCGCCAACTGGACGTTCCTGCTCTGGGGTGCCTGGCATGGCGGCATACTGGCGGTAGAGCGTGCCCTTGGTGTGTCTGGCAGCGCACCCACCTTCCGTGCCAGCCGTTGGCTAATGACGTTTCTGTTCGTCATGTTGGGCTGGGTAACCTTCCGCGCCGCAAGCATCAGTGATGCGTTCAGCTTCTATCAGGCGATGTTCAGCTTTGACAGCTTTACCCTCAGCGCAACCTACCTTCAGGACATTCGGGAAGTGAATGTCGTGATCCTGATGCTGGCGTACCTGGTGGTGTTGCTGATGGGCATGAAAGACCGGTTTCAGTGGCAGTTCGACGGAACTCTGGCCGGTGGCATGCGTGCTGCGTTACCAGGCCTGCTGGTACCGGTTTTCCTGCTGGCGGTTCTGAAACTGTCTGCCGAAAGTTTCTCACCGTTTCTTTACTTCCAGTTCTGAGGACATGTCATGATCCGGATCTCCCGAAAACTCACGGCCTGCGTGTTTATTCTGATTATTCTGGGCCTGGGTGTGTTGTCGCTTCAGTCGTTTGCCAACTATGGCGCAAGCGACGGCCTGAACCCGATCACAGGTGAACTGGCCCGTGATGTGGAAAGCTATTATGACGAACGCTTTCCCGTGCGCAGACTTGGTACCAACCTCTGGGCCGCAATCAACTATCTGTTGTTCAGGGAAGGTCGTCCTGGGGTCACCATTGGTGAACACGGATGGCTGTTTTCCGATGAAGAGCTTTACCCCGAGGTTGAAGGTACTCAGGTTGTCAAAACCAACCTGAACCGGGTTGTCTCCGTTGCTCATTACCTTAAGACCCAGGGCGTTCCACTCGTGGTACTGGTGGTGCCGGCAAAAGCCCGGTTGTATGAGGAAAAACTGGGCACGCATAGCCCGGCACCGGTGATGACGTCTTTGTATCCGCAGTTCCTGAAACGAATGAACTCAGCCGGTATTTTCGCCCCGGATCTGTTGCCTGAACTGGCAGAAGCGCGTGATCAGGGTGCCCGGATCTTCCTGCGCACCGACACACACTGGACCCCACGGGGTGCGGATGTATTCGCCCGCAGTGCCGCCAGCGACATAAGAGCCGCGTTTAAGTCTCAGCCCTGGGATGACACCGAATTTGTAACAAGGCTTGGCGAGACGCACCCGCACCGGGGCGACCTGCTGAACTACCTGCCTTTAACACCGTTGTTTCCCACGCTCGGGCCGGCCCCCGATCAGCTTACTGAACGTTCAACAAACGCCCGCAGTAGCAGTGGTGACAGCCAGCAAAGCCTGTTTTCGGAGAACACGACCGATCTGGTTCTGGTCGGCACCAGCTACAGCGCCAACCCTCTGTGGAATTTCCCCGGAGCGCTGAAACACTATCTTGGCCGTGATCTGATCAACGTGTCCCATGAGGGGCAGGGGCCGTTCCAGCCAATGGTCGACTACCTGCAGTCAGACGAGTTTCGTAACCACACCCCTTCGCTGCTGGTCTGGGAGTTTCCTGAGCGTTACCTCGCACAACCTGTCGATGAAGACAACACACTGGCGTGGCTCAACAGCCACCAGAATCTGGTTGCCCGTATGGCCAGCCAGCAACCCCAAACAACACATGAAGGAGCAAGACCATGAGAGCCTCAGTAAAAACCGCGTTCATTATGCTGGCCTGCCTGATAGTGCCGGCGTTAGCCCAGGCGGGCGAAGATGCACTCTATGCCGCAGAGGCACCGGATGGTGCTGCCTTCATACGGGTAGTAAATGCCTCGGTGAGTGGCAGCCTTCCGGAAGTAAAGGTGGGTGACAAAACACTCAGCGGCATAGAACCGGTAACCGCAAGCTCATACATTTACCTTCCCGAGGGCACCTACAAGGTTACGGTTGGCGACCAGACAGCGCCCGTTACCATGGAAAAAAATCAGTTTTATACCGCTGTTGTACTGAGCTCTGGTGAACTGAAAATTCTGAAAGACAAGGCGTTCAAGAATCCCCGTAAGGCACTGATCTCTTTTTATAATCTCACTGATGACAATGGCATAGGCCTGAAAACCTCGGACGGAAAGGTATCGGTTGTTGATCCCGTTGGCTCCCTGAGTGTTGCCAGCCGCGAAATTAACGCGGTGAAGGTGTCGCTGGGTGCGTTCAACGACGGTGAAACCGTAGCGCAAGCCGCTCCGGTCAGCCTTCAGCGGGGTAAGGTGTTCAGCTTCTTTGTTATCGACGCAGGTGGCAGCCCCAGGCTGATCGTTGCTGAAAACCGTGTGGATACCTCGGTGTAATGGGGGCGAATACGATGACAGGGCATCAAACGGCATCCCGGCGCTTTGTGTTGCGCGTGGGTGGTCTGCTGGCATTGCTGGCCGGTAGCTTTACCACGCATGCCGCACCAGAAACGGATTTGCCGACGTACAAGGTACAGCCCCGCATGCAACTGTGTTCGCTGGCTTCTCAGCCGCAGGTGTACGACACCGGTTATCTGAAAAATTTCAAGATACTGGTTCAGGGGCGCGATGGCTGGCTGTTCCGTTCTGAGGCCGAATTGCCGGAGCAGTTTGGCCCGGACCGTGAGGGCCTTCGTGAACTGGAGCGTTTTACCCATTACCTGAAAAAGGCAAAAGGAACGGAACTTGTTCTGGTGTACCAGCCGACAAAAGGCCTGGTGCATCCGAACAAACTGCCAGAGCACATGTCAGTACCCTTTTCCTGGCCCTATGCCCGCAGCAATTATCTGGACGCCCTGGCGAAGTTCCGGCAGGCCGGGCTGGTGGTGCCCGATCTCGGCCCCCTGCTCAATGAGCCAGACCAGAAGCAGGCGTACTACTTCAAGCGTGATCACCACTGGACATCTTATGGCGCCCGCCGTACTGCCCGCCTGGTGGCGGAGCGGGTCCGGCAAATGAATGTTTACCAGTCTTTACCCAGAAAGGAATTCGAAACCCACCGGATTGGCCTGATAGACAGAGACGGAACACTGCAGGATGCCGCTCGCCGTATTTGCGGCCAGGCGTGGCCCACACAGTATGTGGATGAGTATCGTACCGAAGCGAAAGGCGGTGTGTCCGGCGGTGAGGAAAGTGCGTTGTTCGGAGAGGAGGCGCTACCGCCGATCACTCTGGTAGGGACCAGTAACAGTAAAGGCGCTGAAGATTTCAATTTTGCGGGCGCGCTGGAGGAGTTTCTGGGGGTCGACATACTCAACGTTGCGGTCGCGGGCGGCAGTTATGACGGCTCCATGTTCGAGTATCTGATGTCGGACAGTTTTCAGCAATCGCCGCCCAAAATCATCCTGTGGGAGGTGCCGGCCTACCATGCACTGGATAGCGTGGAATTCTACCGGCAGATCGTTCCTATGGTGAGCAACGGTTGTGAGGGACAAACGCCGGTTCTGGAGAAAACCAGTCATGTCACCACCGGCACCAATGAAGTTCTCTATAACGGTGGTGGCCAGTTTCTTGAGTTGCCCAGCCGTAACTACATGGTGGACCTGCAGTTCAGCGACCCTTCTATTAAAGAGGTGGACGCCTATATCTGGTTCATCTATGGCCGGAAAGACCGGGTCGATCTTGAATATCCGTCACGGATTCAGACTACCGGACGGTTCATGTTCGAGTTACCCACCGGGCCGAACTGGGACGATGAAAAATTTATGTCGCTGGATCTGGATCTTAAGCCAGAGCAGGTCAGCGACGGGCTGACGGTTACGGCAAAGCTCTGTCGTCGTCAGGACATTTGACACCCATCTGTTCGCTTCAGGGAGGCGGTATGAATACCAGACGCATAGCCATTCCCGGCCAGGCAGGGCGCATTCTGCTGTTCACTGCATTGGCCACGGTGGTAGGCGCTACCTCGGTTCAGGCGGCACAGTGCCCTGAGTCTGGCCTTCGCGCACCCATTGGGTATCACCAGATACCGGAAGACAGTGATCCGGGAAGCTACCACTGCAAGGTGATTTCGCCCCAGCAGGGGGATATGACGTTCACCAGTAAATACAAGGGCAGTGACAGCGCCCGTAACGAACTCAATAAGCAGGCGTATCAGGCCTATCTTGATGCGTCGAAGAATGTCCGCCAGTTTGAAAAACAACTGATTGCCGCAGCGGATGACTACCAGGTGGACGGGGACGGCCCCGAAGCCCGGGATTGCGTGATCAATAATCTGAATGCCTGGGCGCAGAGCAATGCCCTCTTGCCGGATGAGATTAACCAGGTTGGCCAGGCGGTGCGCAAATGGGCGCTGGCCGCAGCGGCCAATGCCTACCTGCGAGTTAAAATGTCTGCTCCGGAAGGCGCGCTTGATCCGGAAAAAACCGCTCGTATAGAGCGCTGGTTCGCACGCCTGGCCGACGGCGTGCGCGCTTACTACACAAACCGCGAACCGCGTAAAGTGAACAACCACGATTACTGGGCCGCCTGGGCGGTGATGGCGTCTGCCGTGGCAACCGGCAATTGTGATGACTGGGCCTGGTCGTTGCACAAGTTTGATGAAGCCATGGGCCAGATCACCCCGGACGGCTACCTGCCAAAAGAACTCAGCCGTCAGGACCGTGCTCTGGAATACCTGAACTACGCCATGCAGCCACTAACCATGATTGCGGTGTTTGCCGAGGTAAACGGTGAACCCGTGCATGAACAGTATCAGGCGTCGTTCGAAAAGCTCGCCCGGAATGTGGTTGCCGGATTGCACGACCCATCCCGGATTGAAGCAATTACCGGGTACGAGCAAATTACCAAGGGCCTTTATACCGAGTGGGGGCTTGCCTGGATGCGGCCCTGGGTTGAAACCTGGGGCGGCCTTGAAGGCATGGATGATTTCCTCAACGAGCATGGCCCCGTGCAGAACACGCGGTTGGGTGGAGACCTTGAGTTCCTGTATCAGGTTGGCCCGCAATGGCCGGAAGGTAGCGCCCCCTATCCGCCAGAGAACCTTCGCATCTCAGAGTAAACAGCCGTGTAAAGAAACTGCCATCCAAGACCATGGCAGCCCAGGTACCCGGTGCAGGAGCGTCGGGGCTTTAAACAAGAGCAAAGGAGCAGGATTATGATTCCAGTCATACTGTCAGGCGGTTCCGGTTCGCGGTTATGGCCGTTGTCACGTCAGGCTTACCCCAAACAGTTTCTTCCATTGCTGAGCAAGAACAGTATGTTTCAGCAAACGCTGGCAAGATTGCCGGCGGCCGATGTTGAAGCACCGGTTATTGTGGCTAACGAAGAGCACCGGTTTCTGGTCCGGGAGCAGTTGAATGCCATTGGCCAGACACCCCAGTCTGTTTTGCTGGAGCCCTTTGGCCGTAACACGGCGCCCGCCGTGGCGATGGCGGCTATACAGGTTGCCCGGAAAAACCCTGCCGGCATCATGCTGGTATTGCCGGCGGATCACGCCATTGTTCAGACAGAACCGTTTCATGAGGCCATTGCCAGGGGAATAGAGGTTGCCAAAGACGGTGGTCTCGTGCTTTTTGGCACCACGCCTGACCGCCCGGAGACGGGCTATGGCTACATCTCTGCCGCGGCTACCAGTGACGACCCCTCTGCACCAAGGCCCGTTCAGACGTTCATTGAAAAGCCAGATCACGCCACCGCCTGCGAGTTACTGGAAGACGGCGGCTATTTCTGGAACAGCGGCATGTTTCTGTTTCGGGCCGATGCGTATCTGCGAGAGCTGAAAACCCACAGCCGTGATATTTACGATACCGTGCTGCTAGCCGCCCGCAACCTTGAAGAGGACATGGGCTTTACCCGTATTCCGGCTGAAATATTCGAACACTGCCCGGATGACTCCATCGATTACGCCGTTATGGAAAAAACCCGGCGGGCCACACTGGTGCCGCTGGATGCCGGCTGGAACGACGTGGGTGCCTGGTCGTCCATTTGGGATATCAGCAACAAGGATGAACGTCGCAACGCAGTGTATGGTGATGCCTGCATGGAAGACAGTTCCGGCTGCCTTGTGCACGCCCCGGATAAACTGGTAGCCATGATCGGGGTGGACAATCTGGTGGTGGTCGATACCAAGGATGCGCTGATGATTGCACCCCGGAGCCGGGTTCAGGAGGTGAAGGGTGTGGTGCAGCAACTGAAAACCCGGAACCGTCCGGAGGCTCGCATTCACCGGGAAGTATTCCGGCCATGGGGCAGTTACGACAGCATTGATACCGGCAACCGGTTTCAGGTGAAGCGCATCACCGTGAAACCGGGCGAAAAACTGTCACTTCAGAAGCATCACCACCGGGCAGAGCACTGGATTATTGTCAGTGGTACGGCAGAAGTGATGCGTAACGATGAAACGTTTCTGCTGTCGGAGAATGAATCCACGTACATTCCGATAGGTGCGGTTCACCGTCTCTATAACCCCGGTAAAATTCCGCTGGAGTTGATTGAGGTTCAGTCCGGAGCCTATCTGGGAGAAGACGACATCGAACGGCTGGATGACCGATACGGCCGCACAAAGCCTGCTGTGCAGGACCATCAGGATGAGTCGATTCCGGTCATGGAAAACCGTGCATAGCAGGTTCTGGCACGGCCGGCGATTGGCTGGCCGTGCCAGAACCCGGCGGCAGATTACACCAGCGGCGCGGGCTCTATCTGTGCGTGCTGGTTGTCACCTGCAATACCCACATCGCCATCCTGAATGGTCACCTGCAATGTCATGGTGCGTTGAGCCAGTGCTGCCAGCGCCGACGTGGCTTCCGGGGGAAGGTTGACGATCGTCAGATTGTCAAAACGGCTCAACTTGTTTTTCTGCTTTTCCCACCACAGAGGCACAGCGCGCCCGCCATAAGTTACAGGGCTTCCCGGCGAGTTATTCATATCGCGAATAGCCGCATGTTGTAATTTCGATTGCCGTTTGCGGGTTCCACGACTAGCTTTTAGCGCAGACATCGGTGGCGATATCGCCCCGATATACCGCAAAAATCTTATAACTCCTATAACAGCAACGGAAAACGCGATGAAAAAATTACTGACAGCTTTTGTTGGTTCCCTGATTCTGGCTGCTGCTCCGATGGCAGTGTCGGCAGAAGCTACCAAGGAACTTCGAATGGCGTACGACGCTGATCCGGTCACTCTGGATATTCACGAACAGCTTTCCGGCGGCATGCTGCAGCTGAGCCATATGGCCTTTGACCCGCTGGTGCGCTGGACCAAAGGTCTGGATTTCGAGCCGCGCCTGGCAACCAGTTGGGAGCGTATTGATGACAAGACCATGCGCTTCAAACTGCGCAAGGGCGTTACGTTCCACTCAGGCAACAAGCTCACCACGAAAGATGTGAAGTTCACGTTTGATCGCCTGAAAAAGAGCCAGGACTTCAAAGCGATTTTCCAGCCGTTCAGCGGCATCAATGTGATTGACGATTACACCTTTGATCTGGTCACCAAAGAGCCTTTTCCACTGCTGCTGAACACTGCTACCTATATTTTCCCGATGGATAGCAAGTTCTACACCGGCAAAACCAAAGATGGCAAAGACAAGAGTGCCATCATCAAAAATGGTAATTCGTTCGCCTCAACGCACCTCTCGGGAACCGGTCCCTACACCGTCACCAAGCGCCAGCAAGGCGTGCGGGTAGAATTCGAGCGTTTTGATAATTACTGGGATACCCAATCTCCGGGCAACGTCGGTAAAATTATTCTGACCCCGATCAAGGAAAACAACACCCGGGTATCGGCACTGCTCTCCGGTGATGTGGACTTTATTGCCCCTGTGCCACCAAACGATCTTGACCGTATCCGTCGCGACAAGAAAATTGATCTGGTCACCATGAGCGGCACCCGGATCATCCTGCTGGATCTGAACCAGAAGCGGGTTGAAGCCTTCAAGAACCGGAAGGTTCGCCAGGCGATTAATTACGTGATCAATCAGGAAGGCATTGCAGCCAAGATCATGAAAGGGTTTGCTACGCCGGCGGCTCAGTTGTCGCCCGAAGGCTATCAGGGCCACAACGACACACTGAAACCACGGTTTGATGTCAAAAAAGCCCAGCAGTTGATGAAAGAAGCCGGCTATGAAGATGGCTTTACGGTCACCATGATGGCGCCCAACAACCGCTACGTGAACGATGACAAGATTGCGCAGGCTGTAGCCGCCATGCTGGCCCGCATTAACATTAAAGTGGATCTGAAAACTCTGCCCAAGGCTCAGTACTGGCCAGAATTCGATGCCCGTGCCGCGGACATCATGATGATCGGCTGGCATGCGGATACAGAGGATTCTGCCAACTTCTACGAGTTCCTGACCTTCTGCCCGGATTCTGACACAGGGGCCGGCCAGTATAACGCCGGTAACTACTGCAACCCGGAAATCGACGCCCTGGTGAAAAAGGCCAGTGTAGAGACCGATCTGGACAAGCGCGCAGCCATGCTGCAGGAAGTTGAAAAGCGCCTGTACGACGACGCAGCCTTTGTACCCCTGCACTGGCAGGATCTTGCCTGGGCCAGCAAGAAAAACGTGAAAATTGAACCCATTCTCAACGTTATGAACTTCCCATACCTGGGCGACCTGGTTGTGGAGTAATAACCTCTCTGTGGGGGCCGGCTCCGGGTGATCCCCTGGCCGGCCTTTTGTTTTCAGCTTTATCCGGGCACTTTGCATGTTAGCGTTTCTGGTTCAACGAATATCTCAGGCCGTGCTGGTCATGTTTGTGATCAGTGTGATTGCCTTTGCGATTCAGGATGGTCTGGGCGATCCGCTTCAGGAAATGGTGGGTATGTCTGTCTCTGCCGAAGAGAGAGCCGCCATTCGTGAAGATCTGGGCCTGAATGATCCAATGATCGTTCAGTACGCGCGTTTTGCCGGCAAGGCCATTCAGGGCGATCTGGGCAATTCCTATTTTTACAGCAAGCCAACACTGGAGGTTATTGCCGAGCACCTTCCGGCTACGCTGGAAATGGTGATTGGTGCCAGCCTGCTTATTCTGGTGTTTTCCGTGCCCATTGGTGTTTACTCGGCTATCCGGCCACAGGCCTGGCTGGCCAGGTTTTTTATGGGAATAAGCACCGTGGGTATTTCGATCCCGGTGTTCCTTACGGCCATTGTGCTTATTCAGATTTTCTCGATCGGGGTGACCATCGACATGTTCCCCTCTGACACCGGGTGGGGGCAGTGGCTCAACGAAGCATTGAGCACCGACGGTGGTATGCCATCGTATGGACGGGGCGAAGAACTGACGCACCTGTTTGGTAGCTGGTACTCCGGCTTCTTTACCAAAGATGGTTTGCTGCACCTTGTACTGCCTGCGGTATCGCTGGCTTCTATTATGCTGCCGCTGTTTATTCGCCTGATCCGCGCAGAAATGATGGAAGTGCTGCAAAGCGATTATATTCGCTATGCCCGTGCCAAGGGCCTGAGCGCCGTGCGGGTGAACTTTCTGCACGCCCTGAAAAATACCATGCTGCCTGTGATCACAGTGGGTGGTGTGCAGATCGGCATTATGGTGGCTTATACCATTCTTACTGAAACCGTATTCCAGTGGCCTGGCGTAGGGCTGATGTTCCTGGAGGCCATCACCCGAAGTGATATCCCGCTTATTGTGGCCTACCTGATGGTTGTCGGGCTGATCTTCGTCATCACCAATACACTGGTGGATCTGATCTACGGGCTGGTAAACCCGACCGTAAAACTGACAGGTAAAAAGGCATGACAACAGCGACTTTTTCCCGCTGGGAGCGTTTCCGCGAATCCTTCCTCTGGTACAGTTTCAAACGCGATAAAGTAGCAATTATCAGCTTTATCGTTTTGCTGGCCATGGTTCTGGCCGCGATATTCGCGCCCTTGCTGGCGCCAACAGACCCCTACAATCTGGCCAGCATCAGCATTATGAACTCGGAGTTGCCTCCGGTGGGTATCAGCGGGGCAGACCCGGCATTCCCCCTGGGAACCGACGCTCAGGGCCGGGATATGCTTTCTACCATTCTCTACGGCACGCGGGTGTCGCTGCTGATCGGGTTTGGTGCCGTCATTCTGCAGGCGGCACTGGGTATTCTGTTCGGGCTGCTTGCCGGGTATCTGGGTGGGCGGACAGACGCCATTCTGATGCGCATTGCCGACGTGCAGCTGTCTTTTTCCACGCTGATGGTTGCCATCATTGTGGGTGCGGTGTTCAAAGCCAGTTTTGGCAATCTGATGTTTGGTGAAATCGCCATTTACATGCTGATTTTTATTATCGGTATTGCAGAATGGCCGCAGATTGCACGAACCGTGCGTGCCTCGGTGCTGGCCGAAAAGAAGAAAGAATATGTGGATGCGGCCAAGGTGATGGGCTTTCGAACCAAGCGCATCATGTTTCGCCATATACTGCCCAATACCCTCTCACCGATTTTCGTGATTGCCACTGTGCAGATCGCCAACGCCATTATTTCTGAAGCGGCACTGTCGTTTCTGGGGCTTGGTATGCCAGAGACTCAACCCTCTCTGGGTTCGCTGATCAAATCCGGTTTTGATTACATTCAGAGTGGTTCCTGGTGGATTACCCTGATTCCAGGCCTGGTGCTGGTGATACTCGTACTGGTGATTAACCTGTTGGGTGACTGGCTGCGCGATGTAATGAACCCACGGCTGTACAAGGGGTAAGCACCATGGCCTTATTGGAAGTAAAGGATCTGGATGTGCGTTTTGCGGTGCGTGGCGGTGACCTTACGGCGCTGCGGGGTATCGGGTTTAGTCTCGACAAGGGCGAGCGCCTTGGGCTGGTGGGTGAATCCGGTGCCGGCAAGTCTGTGGCTGCGTTTTCCATCCTCAACCTGATCGCCCGGCCCGGGTATATCGCTGGCGGGCAGATTCTGTTTGAAGGTAAAGACCTGGCCGCCATGAGCGAGCGGGAGTTGCAGAAAATTCGCGGCAATCGCATTGCCATGATTTTTCAGGACCCCATGATGACCCTGAACCCGGTGTTGTCCATTGGTACACAAATGGTGGAGGCGCTGAAAACGCACCGCCGCATCAGTACCCGTGCGGCCCGGGAAATTGCCCTGAGCAAGTTGCGTAAAGTGCAGATTCCTTCCCCTGAAAAGCGGCTGGATCAGTACCCTCACCAATTATCCGGCGGCATGCGGCAGCGGGTTATTATTGCCATAGCGCTTTTGCTGGACCCCGAAATCATCATTGCCGACGAGCCAACCACGGCACTGGATGTCACCATTCAGGCTGAAATTATGGCCCTGCTGCTGGAACTGTGTGAGCAGGAACACGTAGCACTGATGCTGATCACCCACGACCTTGGGGTTGTCTCTCAAGTCACCCAGCGCATGCTGGTGATGTACTCCGGGCGCATTATCGAACAGGGGGCAACCCGGGAAATCATCAATGATGCCCAGCACCCCTACACTCAGGGGCTGATTAACGCCTTGCCACAAATGGGTGAGCCGGGTGAGCGCCTGTTCCAGATTCCTGGCTCCATGCCGTCTCTGAGCAATGTGCCTGCTGGCTGCCCGTTCCATCCACGCTGTAAATTCGCCACCGATCAGTGTCGGCAAACCATGCCGGAGTATGTCCGCTCTGGCAGCGTCGATGTGGCTTGTTATGAAGTCAGTAATCCCGTTGAACAGGCCGAACGCAGGCAGCAGGAGATAAGCGCATGAGTTCACAGTCCACTGCCCTGGTTGATATTTACGGGCTGGAAAAGAAGTTTGATCTGTCTGGCAGCTTGCTTGAGCAAATCTCATTCAAGGGCGGCAGGTTTCATCGCAAGCAGGAAGCGGTGCATGCTATCAATGGTGTGGATCTGCAGGTTCAGAAGGGCGAAGCCTTGTGCATTGTGGGTGAGTCAGGCTGTGGGAAATCGACTGTCGCCCGCACAGTGATGGGCTTGCTTTCACCCACAGCGGGTGAAGTCTGTTACGGCGGGCAGCGTATTGATAATCTGAATGGCAAGGATTTGCTGCCGTATCGCCGGAAAATGCAGATGATTTTCCAGAACCCTTATGCATCACTGAACCCCCGTATGACCATCCGGCAAACCCTGGAAGAGCCTATCCGCTTCCACCATCCCGACTGGTCCCGGGCCGATGTGGACAGCAAAATTCAGGAAGTGATGGCGTCGGTGGGCATTGATCCGGACTGGGGCAGCCGTTTCGGGCATGAGTTCTCCGGGGGGCAGCGCCAGCGTATCGCGATTGCGAGAGCGCTGGCGGTAGACCCGGAGTTTATTGTTGCCGATGAGCCAATTTCGGCGCTGGATGTCTCCATTCAGGCACAAGTGCTGAACCTGCTGATGGATGCTCAGGAAACCCGCAATCTGACCTATCTGTTTATTACCCACGATCTGGCAGTGGTAGAGCATTTCGGCACACGGGTCGCCGTGATGTATCTGGGCCGGGTGTGTGAGCTGGCAGAAACAAAGACCCTGTTCAGCACGCCCAGGCACCCCTATACCCAGGCGCTGCTTTCCGCTATACCCAAGCTGGAAGACGATCGCCCCAGCCATATTCGCCTGCAGGGTGAAGTGCCCACACCGGTGGAGCTGCCCTCCGGGTGTGTGTTTCATGGCCGTTGCCCCTACGCAAATGATCGTTGCCGGCAGGAAATACCCAGGCTGATCACAACAGACGAAGGCACACAGGTGGCCTGCCATGCGGTGGAAGAAGGGCGGCTGTAGCAGGTTTGCCACGATAGGCTATGATGCCTGCAGACATCTTTCACCTTCGGGGAGTTCATGGAAATACGCTGGCTTGAAGACTTCATGGCGCTCGCCCGCACGCGCCATTTCTCCCGTGCGGCCGAACAGCAGCATGTCAGCCAGCCTACCTTCAGCCGCCGGATACGGTTGCTGGAAGAGGCGATGGGTACAACACTGGTAAACCGGCAGACTCTGCCTTTGTCGTTAACACCCGCCGGTGAAGCATTTGTCGCTCTGTGTGAGCGCGTTACCCGTGATGTCCGGGAAACCAGAGACCGTATCGATATGATGGAGGCGGAAGCCTCTGCCAGAATCAGTGTCGGAGCCACGCAGGGGCTGCTGTCCCATTTCTATCAGGACTGGGCTCTGCAGGCGGGTGTGGATGAGCGGCTGCAGATAAATCTGAAGGCCATCAACTGGGTAGGCGAGCAGTTTCTGGATGCGCTGGATAACGGCGATTGCGACCTGGTGCTGTGCTACTGGCACAGGGACTTACCCTGGGGTGACCGCCTGAGCCGCGACAACTATCAGTGGATAAACCTGGCACAGGAGCAGTTGGTACCGGTTACCGTGGCTGATGAATCCGGGCAGGCGCGTTTTGTCCTGCCGGGCACCAGTGCGCAACCGGTGCCGCTGATTGGCTATCATCCACGGGGTTTTCTGTATTCGGCCATCGAGGCCCACCTTAACCGCGCAAAAGTGCCAGCGAATCTCCTGCCGCTGAATGAAAATACCCAGTCGGTCAGCATTAAAGATCTGGTCAGGCAGGGCTTTGGAATGGGCTGGCTGCCGGAACGTCTGGCTTCTCGCAGCGAGCAGTTCGGAAGCCTGACCCGGGCCGGCGACGAAAGCTGGAATGTCGGCCTGGACATTCGCCTGATCCGTTTGCGTGAACCCCGTACGGGCGACCTTCTGACCCTCTGGAATACACTGGAAAACCACTATGCCTGATATCGAGTTACTGCGCTTGCAGACCGACCACATTCGCATTATTCAGCAACGGTACGAATCGGTACTTGAGGCACAGGGGTACGACGGTCTGCTGATCAGCTCAGGCGCTGCGCCCCTGCATTATGGTGATGATCACGGCTGGCACTTTCAGGGTTATGGCCCGTTCGTGCACTGGACAGGGTTAACCGGGCAGGAGCATGGCTGGCTACTGATTCGCCCGGGCCAGAAGCCCGCACTGTGGTTATACCAGCCGGTGGATTTCTGGCATTCGACACTGCAGCTGCCGGACGAGCCCTGGCACACCGCCATGGATGTTCAGTTCAGCGAGCAGACACAGGCGCCAGCCACAGGCCTGCCCGGGAGACTGGCCGTGCTGGGCGATCCGGCCGTTCTTGGCCAGACACCCGGCGACCATAATCCCAGCGCGCTGCTGACCGCACTGAATGAAACCCGGGTGCATAAAACCGGTTATGAGATTGCCTGCCTGAAAAGGGCCAGTGAGATTGCCATGAAAGGCCACAAAGTGGTTCGTGAGGTCTTTCTGGCGGGCGCCAGTGAATTTGACCTCAGCCTGGCCTACCAGCAAGCGACCCGGCAGCGGGAAGTGGACGCGCCCTATCACAGCATCATTGGCATCAATGAGCATGCGGGCACCCTGCACTATCAGTATTACGACACCCAGGCACCGGCCAGGCCCCGCAGCCTGTTGATTGACGCCGGAGCAAGATTCCGGGGCTATGGCTCAGACATTACCCGGACCACCGCCGGCCCGGGTGAAGGGCGCTTTGCGGCGCTGGTGCAAGGCATGGAACAGTTGCAGGTTCGTCTGTGCCGTATGGTGGCTCCCGGTGTGAATTATGTCGATATCCACCATAAAGCCCATGCCGGCGTTGCGGCGTTACTGAATGCCAGCGGCCTGGCGACCGGCCTGAGCGATGAGGCACTGGTTGACAGTGGGATTACCCGGGCCTTCTTCCCCCACGGTACCGGTCATTTTCTGGGAGTGCAGGTTCATGATGTGGCCGGAAAACCCGTGCCAGCCCCCGAAAGCGCGCCTTTCCTGCGCCTGACCCGGACACTTGAGGCGGGTATGGTGGTCACTATCGAACCAGGGCTCTATTTCATTCCCTCACTCCTCGACCCGCTTCTGGCCAGCCCGCTGGGTAAACACCTGAATCATTCACTGATTGGAGAACTGCGAGGTTGCGGAGGCATTCGCATTGAAGACAACGTTGTGGTGACAGACGCTGGAGGCGACAACCTGACCAGGGCCGCCGAGGCCTGAGGTGGGGTGATTTACAACCCGTTGCACAAATTTAACACAATGGGGTTGCAATCAGAGACGCGAATAACAATAATTATCACTAACTTTAGTATCGTTAGTGAGACAGCCTTATGTACGTGTGCATCTGCAACGGAGTGACTGACAGCGAGATCCGTGAAGCAGCTGAAAACGGTGTCAGCTCCATGCGCCAACTTGGTAAAGAGCTGGGCGTTGGCCGCCAGTGCGGCCGCTGCGCCTGCACCGCCCGGGAAATTCTGAGAGAAAACCAGTCTTCTGATTTTCTCGCACTGGCCAATATGCTGGCTCAGCCTGCCTGACGACAGGCGCTCTTCTGTCTGCATAGCGGCCCTGACCACGCAGGGCCGTACCGTTTGCCGTCCCGAAACGGGTATTGCGTCCTATTCCCACCCGTAATTTTTTATTGAGTAATAACAGGCTATCCTTGTGGTTGGTATTCACGCCTCATCAGGGAGTCTTGTTATGAAAGGCGATAAGAAAGTTATTCAGCACCTGAACAAAGTTCTTGGCAATGAACTGACTGCTATTAACCAGTATTTCCTGCATTCCCGCATGTACAAAGATTGGGGAATTACCAAACTGGCCGCCAAAGAATACGAAGAGTCCATCGATGAAATGAAGCACGCTGATCTGCTGATCGAGCGGATTCTGTTTCTGGAAGGGCTGCCAAACCTGCAGGATCTGAACAAGCTGTTAATTGGTGAGAACGTAGAAGAAATGATTTCCTGCGATCTGAAGCTTGAGCAGACTGCCCACGCAGATCTCAAGGAAGCCATCGTTTACTGTGAGCAGGTGCAGGACTACACCAGTCGCGCCCTGTTCCGGGAGATTCTGGACAGTGAAGAGGAACATATCGACTGGCTGGAAACCCAGTTGGTTCTGATTGCCCGGATGGGTATCCAGAATTATATCCAGTTACAGTCATCTGCAGCGGAGTAAACCCAGACAATGGACTTGTCCTGTTTTAAAGCTTACGACCTGCGTGGCCGGGTACCGGATCAGTTGAATCCGGACCTGGCTGAACGCATCGGGCGCGCGTATGTAGAAATAACCGGTGCCAGAAAAGTGATTGTCGGGTACGACATCCGGCTGTCCAGCCCGGATATCGCCGAGGCGCTGAGTTCCGGCCTGATGGCCGCAGGAGCCGACGTCTTCGATATAGGCCTGTGCGGCACCGAACACGTTTATTTTGCCACCAGCCATTACCAGATGGACGGCGGCATTATGGTCACCGCCAGCCACAACCCGAAAGATCATAACGGTATGAAAATGGTTGGTCCCGAATCGCGGCCGATCAGTTCCGATAATGGTCTGAACGATATCCGTGACCGGGTGCCAGAACCATTTGGTAATGCGCCACAGCAGGGGAAATACGAACCCCTGGAAGTCATGAGCGCCTATATCGATCACCTGCTGGGGTATGTCGATGCGGCCACGCTGACCCCCATGTCCATCGTAACCAATGCGGGGAACGGGGGCGCGGGGCTGGTGATCGATGAGCTTGAGCAGCATCTGCCATTCGAGTTTATCAATATCCACCACCAGCCGGACGGGCACTTTCCCAATGGTGTGCCCAACCCTATTCTCCCGGAGAACCGTGCCATTACTGCCAATACGGTGATCGAGCAGGGGGCAGCCATGGGGATTGCCTGGGATGGCGATTTTGATCGCTGTTTCTTCTTCGATGAGAATGGTCGCTTTATTGAGGGCTATTACATTGTCGGCTTGCTGGCCGATCAGTTTCTGCATAAAACGGGCAGCGGCAAAGTGATCCACGACCCACGGCTGACCTGGAATACGCTGGACCTGGTAAAGGCCGCAGGTGGTGAGGCCATTGAAAGCAAAACCGGCCATGCCTTTATCAAGCAGCGTATGCGCGATGAAGACGCGGTGTACGGCGGCGAAATGAGTGCGCACCACTATTTTCGGGACTTTGCCTATTGCGACAGTGGCATGATTCCCTGGCTGCTGGTGGCTGAGCGCTTGTGCCAGTCGGGCCAGACCCTGTCTTCACTGATTGATGCGCGCATTGAGGCTTACCCCGCCAGTGGTGAAATTAACCGCACCATTGCCGATCCGCCCAAAGTACTTGCCGCTATTGAAGCCAAATACAGTGTGGGTGCAAAAGGGGTCAGCCACGTGGATGGGCTGAGTATCGAGTTCGACAAGTGGCGCTTTAACGTTCGCATGTCGAATACCGAGCCGGTTGTACGCCTGAACGTGGAGTCCAGAGGTGATATCCCGCTGATGGAGGCCAAAACCGAAGAGTTGCTTGCAGAAATGGAGCGACTGAACCAGTAAAACACCTGAGTGGCTCGGAGACACTGCCCTTTGGCGCTGTGCCTCCGGGCGTTCAACGCCCGCCTCAGAGCCAGTCGTTCAGCATAATTCCGATCCCGAACCGCTCGATCCGGTGGTTGTAATCAATCAGACTTTCCCCGTACCCGTTGTAGTACTGGAAGAAACCTTTAATGGTATCGCCCATCGGAAAGCTGTAACCAAATTCGACCGAGGAACGGTTGTCTGTTCTCAGGTTATTCATCAGGCGCAGTGACAGTGTTCTGTCCTCCGCAAGTTTATACACTATCTGGTAATTCGCGTAGCCCAGATACTGGCTGATATCGGAGTTATCGTCGTCGCTGTGCTCCGGTATGCGATACCAGGGCTGAACCATGAATAACCAGCGGTTGTAACTGTAAATCGCGGAACCCACAATCCGGTTCCAGCTGCGGGAGCGGGGCTCAGACTGGCCATTTGACTGGTGGTTGAGGCCAATGGTCAGCGCATTAAGCTTGCCAGGGCCAATCTGCCATTCGGACTGGTAGCGAAGAAATACCTCCGGTTCGTAATTGGTTTCCCGGAAGGGCGCGGATTCATCCTGATTGTAAACCTGCCAGAATGATTTCTGGGTATAACCAAACCACAGAGTTGTTCGGTTATCCAGAAAGCCGGTGAGCAGTGGCACCTTGAAGCTGATCTGATATTTGGCTTCTTCGCGCTCCAGGTCATAATCGTAATGAATATCGCCCAGCCTCGGGCTGTGTGGCACTGTGTTCGGTTGCTTTACCCAGCTGGCAGGCAGAATATACATGGGCCGGTAGCCAACAAAACTGCCCGAAAACGAAAACAGGGCCTTCTCGGCCGCCATGTACTTGTCCAGCATTGAGCCCATGATGCCTTCGTCGCCATTGTCATCATCGGCAATATGCTTTTGCTGGTTATTTGATAGCGGCAGTGCTTCTTCAGCCTGCTTTTCCACGCGCTCAATTGTTTCTGAGTCCGCCGCCTGTTGCACTTCATCCGCATCAAATACCTTGTCATAACACGCCAGGCGCTGAATGCCGTTGCCGAGCAGAGCACACTCGTCGGCGGTCAGCGATTTGGTTTTTCTGGCTGTTTTGGCGGAGTCGTCTGCAAGGGCTGCTGGTGGGCTCAGCAACACGGTGGAGGCCAGACAAAGCGTGATGTGTCGCAGATCAAAACGGAAATTCATGAAGCGTCCTCAGGTGGCATTAATGCTCAGCCAGGTGTTGACAATGCCATAGACCCAAACGCCGATCAGTGTGGTTGCCAGCAACAGGAAAACAACTTTCTGACGAGACCGGCCGGGGCCCTCGGCGGCGGTGATCCAGCGCAGATACATCAGCCCGATGAAGCTCAGGAAAACAACCAGGCTGGCTACGGCAGGGATAATCAGCCAGGCGGCGGCCAGTGTGTTGCCATCAGCGGTGTGGCCGGAAAACCAGCTCATGGATGCCAGCAGCACGGCCAGTGCGGTAAATTCGCTGATCAGCAGAGGTTTTCGAAGCGGGTGGGGCGGGGGTGTGTCAGGCTTTTGCAGATCATCGCT
>CAYUTG010000017.1:25401-26668 GCA_964447555.1 uncultured Marinobacter sp. | reverse complement strand
GCAAAGCTGAGTCTAATTGATAATAAGTGAGCGAATTAACCAAACGAGACACTAGGTAGTTATACAGGTGGGTCGATTGGTGGAAATACCGGAGAAAATATCGGTGAGGTTATCTACGAGGTGACGAGTGATGAATAACACCTACCAGACCGTTGCAGCATTCATTGGTGCTGGCGCTATTGTTGTGGGTTTGGTTTCATTGTTTGTAATTCTTACATTCGCATTTTCCAGAGTTAGCGCTATTGAGGAGAGTATTTCCCGTTCTGGTACTTCAGCATTGGTTCACCGAAAAATCTGGGGTAATGATCCCCTTGGCAGATTGATCAGAAGCAGTTATGTATTTACGTTTCTTGTTCTCCGCTCTATGCCGTCTCACCGGTTGAACCGGTCAGCCGCAAAGATTGGTGATGTGTCAACGCAATTGCCAGTTCGATTGATATTATGGGCAATATTGCCCCCGTTGGCTCTGTATGGATCATTTGGTGTGCTTTTGTTGGCAGGGTTGTTTTTGTAAGGAACGCTTACCCCTAAGCTCGAATAAGAGGTAAGCGCTAACTGCAGATGGCGAGTTTGAGAATCTGACAGTTGTATCCCTGGGTTCACAGTTTCGTGCCGAAACTTCCGCATAGGATCACTGCTTTATCGAGTGCATCACTACTGAAGCTGGTGACCAAAATTCTCTACTGAAATGGACTCTTCTTCGGGTTTTACACGCTCAAAATATTCCCGGGTCCACTCCATAAGCTGGCCGGACTTCTTCAGGTGGCTGTAACTACGGTCGAAGTCCTCAATCAGCAGATCGCCGTATGGGTGCGATTTTGGCACCATCAGGTGGAGTGATTCAGATTCCACGACAAACGGCAGGGCGCGAATGCTGTTCGGTGAAAAGTCAGGGTGGCTTCCCATATAATCCACCGCATAGGGATTGGTTTTTATGAAGTCCACCCGGCCAGCCGCCAGCATTCGGAAACAGTTATTCAGGGTGGAAGGTGAAATGCGGGTGATGTCGCCGTTTGCACGCATTTTGTCCAATGCATCGCCATATTCAAAGCCAAGCGGGCTGCAATACATGCGGCTTTTCAATTGTTGCAATGACTGTGCATTAATCTGTGAATCTGCGCGTACGTAAATGTAGGTGTTAACATGAAGCATCGATTGCGAAAACAGAAAATCTTTGCTGCGGCCAGGGGTTTTTATGCAAGGCAGGATAACGTCATACTTGCCTCTCAGAGTCTCACGATAGGCACGTTTCCAGGGGCGGAATCCT